>JBFFQS010000060.1:0-12284 GCA_041573315.1 Amylibacter sp.
ATCATGCCGAGCAGTCGCGCGTCTATCTCGGTCGCACGCAGGAAACGCGTAAACGCTCCTTCGTTTTCAACCTTGGCCGCGCCGGTGGTTTGTGTTGTGTCACTCATTGGTCTCTCCCGATCTACGAGTGGTTCTGGCAGGACGACTTGCATCCAGCCCCAAATTTGAAATCCGCGCGGAAGCCTTTGCCCGCGCGCGGATCAGTTTTCATTGAGGTTGGATCAGCAGCCGTTTACGCCCGCCATTGCACCTTCACAGACCTTTTCTTTGGCGATATGGCCTGCTTCGATCACAACGGAGATATTGTCTTTGTTGATCGGCGTGGGAGCCAGAAAGACAGCATCCATTTCAACGCCTTTAGCGCCACCGGACCACTTCACGGCACCGGGAATTTCGGATCCCATTTTCCCGTCAGCCAGCATTGCGGCGATTTCACCGGCAGCTTTGCCCAGTTGACGCGAATCTTTCCAGACCGATGTGTTTTGAGTACCACGGGCAACGCGGTTAAGCGCGGCGTGGTCACCATCCTGGCCAGAGACCGGAATGGCCAGGCCCTGCGCCTGCAGCGCCGCAATCGCGCCGCCGGCCATGCCGTCGTTTTCGGACAGTACCGCGTCCACATTGTTGTTGGCGGCGGTCAGAATCTGCTCCATGTTTTTCTGAGCATTGTCTGGCTTCCAGCCATCAGTGAAAGCTTCGCCGACGATCTTGATCTTGCCAGCTGCGATATCGTCACCAAGCACGTCCATCATACCTTCGTACAGGAACAGCGCGTTCGGATCGCCTTTGTCACCCTTGATAATGGCATAATTGCCTTCTGGAACTGCGGCCTTGATCGACCGCGCGATAACCCGGCCGACTTCCTTGTTGTCGAAAGTCAGGTAGAAAGCACGCTGATCTTCGATGAGGCGGTCATAGCCCAGAACGGGAATGCCTTCGGCGGCGGCTGAATCGACGGCAGCGCCGACGGCGCCGGAGTCAACGGCCAGTATGACAAGCGCGTCTGCGCCCTGTGCGATCAGGCTTTCAACGTCGGAAAGCTGTTTCGATGCAGACAGCTGAGCGTCAGCCGAAATATAGCTGTCGCCATTAGCCTCGATCGCGGCTTTCATTGCAGCTTCGTCTGTTTTCCAGCGCTCTTCCTGAAAGTTCGACCAAGACACGCCAATAACCTTGCCCTCTGCAAATGCGGCTGTTGCCAGTGCGCTTGCAGCCACAGATGCAGCGAGAGCTGCAGTAATAAATTTATTCATCGGGTTTCCTCCACCGTTTTGAATTTCGACCCGTCCAGCGTAATGCGTTGAGGGGCCGTTTTATCGCCATCAAGAGTGCAACAAATATTTTTCTCGACAGTCGAGAAAATAAATGCCAAAGTTTGATCAGAGAGTCAACGCTTTTTTGCAGGGCCCTGGACGTGGCGGTCGTGAAACGGTGGAGAACTCTGTAAAGACAGGTTCGATGAGTATGATGCAAACAGCGGGAACAGAGTTCTTGAGGCGCCGGAACCGGGCGCATATTCTGGCGGTGTTACGCAATGCCGGGCCTGTTGCGCATACCGATCTGGTTGAGCGGAGCGGACTGAGTTCCGCCTCGGTTTCCAAGATAACCGGAGAGCTGGAAGCCGAGGGGGTCATCGAGAAAAAGGAAGATTCGGCCAGTCATGGCCGTGGCCGGCCACGCGTCCTGTTCACGCAGCGCTCCGGGGCCGCCTATATTGTCGATGTGCGCATCGTTCTGGACAAGATCGTCTTTTCGCTGGTCGATTATGCCGGAACTCTCAAGGACCGGATCGAGACAAAGCGAATTTTCGAGCAGCCGGATATCGACCGGTTCGGCAAAGACATGAAAGCGGGCCTGGATCGCGTATTGGAGCGCTCGGACCTGACCAGATCGGATATCAAGACGATATCAATCACGAGCAAGGGTGTCGCCGACAAGCACGAACCGGTCCTGCTGTGGTCGCCGGTATTCGAGCACAACCGGATCAACTTCGAAGAAATGCTCGGGCCGGATTGGAGCGCGTCCATCAGGGTTACGAACGAAACGCAGTTTTCCGCAAAGGCCGCCTTTGAGTTCCAGCGCAAAAAGAGGGGCGCTCAAACGGAAAAGCGTCAGGCGACCCTGTCGCTTGGGCACGGCGTAGGCTTGGGGATCGCCGAACTGGACGACAGCGGTACAGTCCAGTCCTTTGCTCCGGGCTTTGGTCACATGGTACACGAGCCGGATGGTCCGCTTTGCCGGTGTGGCGCGCGCGGCTGTATCGAGGCCTATGCCGGATTTTACGGCATACTGCGGACGGCCTTCGAGGTGCCTGCTGACAAGATCCCGTCCAAATTCGTTCCGTTCAAGGAAATCGACAGTATCGCCAACCTGGCGCGGCGCGGGGACCGGCGGGCGCAGCATGCCTTTAACAAAGCGGGCGAGGCGCTCGGCGTTGGTATATCGCGGCTGATCACCATGTACGAGCCGATGCCGGTGCTGATCACGGGGCAGGGGATAAGCCTGTTCGACCTGCTGGAGCCGGAACTTCGTTTTCATATTAATGCCGGGCTGAACGCGCGCATCGGCGCGCTGCCGGAAATCAGGGTTATCGAGGACGAGGTCAACCTGATCCACGAGGGAAACAAGAACACGTCGCTGCACCATCTGGATGTGATGTTCGCGGACAGTACGGGTTAGAGGGGGGAATATGCGTATAGGTTTGATCGCAGCAGGCATTGCGCTGGTGTGCACCGGGACTGCCATTGCACAGGACGAGCCATGGCTGGAGGTGACGCCTGCGTTGGGTAAAGTCACCGAACAACCCAAAGGTCTACTGAGCCTGGAGGCTTTGAATGCGCTGACCGGCGTCGGCGGCGACCTGTTCGACGCCAGATTCACGGCGCTGGACGGCGCCGGGCGGCCCCATGCGACACAGGCGATCATCCCGACGAAAACGGGCCGCAGGACAGTTTCGGGCTTTGCGCGGACCTCCGGGCCCGACTCGAACGGCTGCGCCTCTTGCCACAACGATCCGGTCAGCGGCGGCGCCGGCGATTTCGTCACGAATGTCTTCGTCAGCGAAGGCTTCTCGCAGTTCGACTTCGACTCCACCGATCCGCAGTTTTCGAACGAGCGGGGCACCAACCATCTGTTCGGCGCGGGTCTGATTGAATTGCTGGCGCGTGAGATGACGCAAGATCTGCAAGCCCTGCGCGCCGAAGCGGTCCGGGCGGCGCGGCAGACCGGGCAGGACGCGCGGGTGGCGCTGCAGACCAAGAGCGTGAAATTCGGCTTTATAACCGCAACGCCGGAAGGCTTTGTCCTGCTGGAAGAGCTGGACGGGATCGACACCGATCTGGTTGTCCGCCCCTTCAGCCAGAAGGGCGTGATGACATCGCTGCGTCAGTTCACCATCAACGCGATGAATCATCATCACGGCATGCAGGCGCAGGAGCGTTTCGGCAGCCGCTGGACGGATGAGCCGGACTTCGACGAAGACGGATACGCGGATGAAATGTCCGACGGCGATATCGCGGCGCTGGTTGCATGGCAGGCGACACTGCCCGCGCCGGTCAGAAACACGCGCGACAATCCCGAGTGGCAGCAGGCGGCCGATGCCGGAGAGAAGCTGTTCGAGGATATCGGTTGCAGCGGGTGCCACATGCAGGCCTTGCCGCTGCGCTCGCTTGCTTTTGCCGATCCGGGGCCGTTCGATTCCGCCGGAACCCTGAACGACGCGCAGGTGGCCGAGCCTGCTATCTATGATCTGGCGCTGCTCGACTGGGCCAGGGATTTGCCGCGCAACGACAAGGGCGAGGTTCTGGTGCCGCTGTTCGGCGACCTGAAGCGTCACAATATGACCGACGGCGAAGTGGAAGCTTTCGGCAACGAGTTGCTGTCGCAGCGGTTTGTGGATCGCACAATATTCGCCACAGCGGAGCTTTGGGGGGTCGGTTCGACCGCGCCCTATGGTCACCGCAACGACATGACGACGCTGGACGAGGTGATCCGCGCGCACGGCGGGGCGGGGCGCGAGGCGCGCGATGCCTATGTCGCCGCCAACGCGGAGGCGCAATCGCAGATCATAGCGTTTTTGAAATCTCTGGTGCTTGAACAATGACACATTCAATTGGAACCCGATCTTTGATCACCGCAACCTTGCTGCTGGCGGGTGTCACATCGGCCCTTGCCGCTGACCCGTTCAGCGCCGATGTGCCTGACATGCTGGAGCAGGCGCGCGACGCCGGTCTGGAACAGATATATGGCGGGCCGTGGGAGTATTTCGTCGGCGGCGGCGCGGCGAGTTTCGACTGCAACGGCGACCGGATGCCCGATCTTTTGATCGCGGGCGGTGAAAATCCGGCGAAGCTCTTCGTCAACCGGAGCAAGGCCGGAGGCTCGCTGGCCTTCGAGGAGGTGTCTTTGGGCCTGTCCGATAAGGACAAGGCCAAGGTTCTTGGCGCCTATCCGGTCAACATCGACAATGACACCTTCATGGATGTTGTACTGTTGCGCCTTGGCGCGAATATTATCTTGAAGGGCGAAGGTCAGTGCAAATTTACCAAGGCCAACGAGGAGTTTGCTTTTGACGGCGGCAAGGCCTGGACGACAGGCTTTTCCGCGATATGGGAGCCGGAGCAGACCTTTCCGACGCTGGCTTTCGGCAATTACGTCGACCGGTCGCTGCCCGGATCGCCTTGGGGCACGTGCCATGACAATGTGCTGGCGCGATCGGCCACAGGAACCGCGGACAAGCCGGATTATTCGAACCTGACCCTGCTTTCGCCCGGCTATTGCAGCCTGTCGCTGCTGTTCACCGACTGGAACAATTCCGGCGAACCGGCTCTGCGGATCACCAATGACCGCCAGTACTATCGCGGCGGGCAAGAACAGTTGTGGCAGGTCTCACACGGCAAATCACCACGCGAGTACACGACCCGGGACGGTTGGCGGAAGGTCACGATATGGGGTATGGGCATTGCCGAGGCGGACCTGAACGGCGATGGCATGCCGGAATACGCCCTGTCCTCGATGGGCGATACCAAGTTGCAGGCGCTGGACGATGAGGCTGACGAGGATCAGCCGATCTATCGCGACATCGCCTACGAGCGCGGGGCGACGGCACATCGGCCGTATACCGGGGATGACACGAAACCGTCCACCGGTTGGCATACCCAGTTTGCCGACGTCAACAACGATGCCGTGACCGACCTTTTCATCGCCAAGGGCAATGTCGAGGCAATGACCGATTTCGCCAAGGACGACCCTGACAACCTGTTGCTGGGGCGGCACGACGGCATGTTTTCCGAGCAGGGGGACGCGGCGGGGATCGCTCTGCCGACCAAGGGTCGCGGTGCGGTGGTCGAGGATTTCAACGCCGATGGCATGTTGGACCTGCTGGTGGTCAACCGCAGTCAGAATGTCAGCCTGTTTCGCAATCTTGGTGCAAGAACCGACTGGGGACACCGGCCGACCGGAAACTGGATCAAGATCGAGTTGCAGGGCGAGGGCGCAAACCCCTCCGCCGTCGGTGCTAAAATCCAGGTCAAGACCGGCAACCTGACCCAGAACCGCACTGTCGAGATCGGCGGGGGACATGCCTCCGGCCAGACGGGTTTCGTACATGTCGGTCTGGGCGTGGCAGAACGGGCCGCTATTAGGATCAAGTGGCCGAATGGCGACTGGAGCCAGAGTATCCGTGCTTTCGCGAACAACCATGTCGTGATCCGGCAGGGCGCGACCACGCCGATCTACTGGTTTCCGCCGGAGTGACAGTCGGGGTTATACCGTGTCGCCGGTTTCTATGTCGGGCGACAGGGTGATGGTCCGCTCGACGGTATCGCTCTTGCCCTTCGGATGGGCCAGAATCAGGCCCGCAGCTTGTTCGCCAATGGCGTAGCGGTGCGCGTCGGTCGTGGCCAGTTTTCGTGGCAAGCCGCTCAGAATCTCCAGATTGTTGAAACCGGCCAGCGCCAGATCGTCCGGCACGGAGATACCTTCCGCCAGACAGTGCATCAATCCGCCGACCGACATGACGTCGGATGAATAATAGATGCAGTCGACCTCGGGATGCTCCTGCAACAGTCGCGCGGTCAGAACCCGACCGGTTTCAATCGACGAACCGGCGGTATAGAGTTGCTGCGCGCAGAGCGACAGGCCGGCTTCCGACAGACCGGCCATGAAGCCATCGAGCCGCTTTTGCGCCCGAAAGTCCTTGGGCATCTTGGTGCCGATGAAGGCAATCTTGCGATAGCCGCTTTCAACCAGTTTCCGCGCCATGTCGCGGCCGGCCTGAATATGGGAAATGCCCACGCAGTACTGGATCGGTTCGCCGTCCACATCCATGATCTCGACGATCGGAACATTGGAGGCCCGCAGGATTTTGCGCGCGCCCTCGGTATGCTCCAGTCCAGCGATGATCAGACCTCGCGGACGCCACGACAGCATCTGGCGAATGACGGCTTCTTCCTTTTCCAGATCGTAATCCGTCACGCCGGTAACCGGCTGCAGGCCGGAGCCTTCCAGCTTGACGGATATGCCGTTCAGGACCTCGGGGAATACGAAGCTGCTGAGCGACGGCACGATCACACCGACGAGGTTGGATGTGCGCGAAGCCAGGTTTCCTGCGAGTTTATTCGGCACATAGCCTATCGCCGATGCCGCCGCCTCGACTTTCTTGCGAGTAGCGGCAGAAACTTCGCCAACGCGCCGCAAGGCGCGCGACGCGGTCATTTCGCTGACATTGGCAAGCTTTGCCACGTCTCTTAGCTTGGGTGTGTTACTCAGTCCCGATACCTCTTTCGGAAATTCCGCTGCCGGGTTTTTCTGCGGACTTCTCTGCGATTTCCATTGTTAAACAACTTGCATTCCGTGCGGTTTTGCGTATGGTGCGGGTGAATTGTTAGCGCTAACGGTTATCGCCAACATAGGCAAGAGGTTTGGAAATGACAATTAAAATCGGAATTAATGGATTCGGTCGTATCGGTCGCTGCGTTTTGCGTGCGGCATTCGAAAAACACGTCGATGATATCGAGATTGTCGCGGTCAACGATTTAGGGTCGGTCGAGACGATGGCCCATCTGCTGAAATACGACAGCGTGCACGGAACCTTTGGTCCGGACGTAAAGGTCACGGACGGATCGATCGAGATCGAGGGCAAGACAATCCGCGTTTCCGCCGAGCGCAACCCGGAAGACCTGCCATGGCAGGACGTCGACATCGCGATGGAATGCACCGGGATTTTCACAACGAAAGACTCTGCGGGCCGTCACTTGGCCAATGGTTCCAAGCGTGTTCTGATCTCAGCGCCGGGCAAGCAGGTCGACCGTACCGTTGTCTATGGTGTCAACCACGCCGACCTTACGGCGGATGATATCATTGTCTCGAACGCGTCCTGCACCACAAACTGTCTGGCGCCTGTCGCCAAGATCCTGCATGAAAAATTCGGCATTGTCACCGGCTACATGACCACGATCCATTCCTATACCGGCGACCAGCCGACGCTGGACCGTCCTCACAAGGACCTGTATCGCGCCCGCGCCGCGGCCATGTCGATGATTCCGACCTCGACCGGGGCGGCGGCTGCGATTTCGCTGGTTCTGCCGGAGCTGAAAGGCCGTCTGGAAGGCTCCGCCGTCCGGGTTCCGACACCGAATGTGTCGCTGGTCGATCTCGCGGTGATGACCGACAAGAAAGCCACGGTCGAGGCGGTCAACGCCGCGATGCAGGAGGCCTCCGAGGGCGAACTGGCCGGTATTCTCGGCTACGCGCCGCAACCGCTTGTGTCGTCCGACTTTAACGGCAACCCGAATTCGTCTAACTTCGCACCGGCGCAAACCACGGTCACCGAACACGGTCTGGTGCGCGTGATGAGCTGGTACGACAACGAATGGGGCTTTTCAAACCGGATGCTGGACACGTCCCGCGCGCTGGCAGGCACCTTCCAAAGCTAGAATAGGCAACCACCATGGTTTCAAGAGTTATCCCGGTTGACGCGTTCGACCTCGTCATCTTTGGCGCGACGGGCGATCTTGCGCGGCGGAAAATCCTGCCCGCGCTCTATCGCCGGCTTGTCGCCGGGCAAATTCCGCCTGAATCCCGTATCATAGGCGCCGCCCGTACGGATCAGACACAAAAGCAGTTCCGCGCGAACGTGTCCGCCGCACTGGCCGAATTCGCGCCCGAAAGCAAGGATCAGTCCAAGATCGTATCGCAGTTCCTGTCGATGCTGGATTACTATCCGATCAACACCTACGATACCAAGGCGTGGCAGCGTCTTGCCAAGGCGGTGAAGACAAAAGCAAATCCGATCCGGGCGTTTTACCTGTCTGTCGCGCCGTCCCTCTTCGGGCCTTTGGCAAAGGGGCTCGCGGATGCGGGCCTGGCTGACGGGTCCTCGCGCATCATCATCGAAAAGCCACTGGGGCACGACCTGCCGAGCGCCAAGGCGCTGAATGCGGAGTTGCGCGCCTATTTCGACGAGAGCCAGATTTACCGGATCGACCACTATCTGGGCAAGGAAACGGTTCAGAACCTGGTCGCTCTGCGCTTTGCGAATGCTCTGTTCGAGCCGGTCTGGAACGCCCGCCACATCGATCACGTGCAGATCGCGGTCAGCGAGGATATCGGCGTCGGCGGACGCGGCGGTTACTACGACACGTCCGGCGCGATGCGCGACATGGTGCAGAACCACCTGATGCAGTTGCTGTGCCTGACAGCGATGGAGCCGCCGTCTCGCTTTGAGCCTGACGCGGTGCGCGACGAAAAGCTGAAGGTCATTCGTTCGCTGGGCCCGGTGGAACCCTCTGATGTCGTGCGCGGCCAATATGCTGCCGCCGACGGAAACAAGAGCTTTCTGGAAGACGTCGAGAATCCCGACAGCCGGACCGAGAGCTTCCTCGCCATGCGGGTGAGCATCGAAAACTGGCGCTGGGCCGGAACGCCGTTCTATCTGCGCACCGGCAAGAAGCTGAAAAAGCGGATGTCCGAAATCGCGATCTTTTTCAAGGACCCGCCACATTCGATTTTTCCGGACGAAACGGTGCGCGACAACAACGCCCTGATCATCAAGCTTCAGCCTGAAGAGCAGATAACGCTCTATACCACGGTCAAGGAACCGGGGCCGGGCGGCATGCGTTTGATCCAGGTACCGCTCGATATGACTTTTTCGGACCTGCACGACGAGGAAACGGTGAACGTTGACGCTTACGAGCGACTGATCCTCGACGTTATTCGCGGCAACCAGACCTTGTTCATGCGCGGCGACGAGGTCGAGGCGGCATGGGCCTGGATCGATCCGATCGAGGACCGCTGGCGAGAAAAGAACGATAAGCCGAAGCCATATGATCCCGGCAGTTCAGGGCCGGAGGATGCGTTGATGCTGATGCACCGCGACGGACGCCGCTGGCGCAATCTTGGAGCCTGAGATATGGAAATGCACCGTTACAAGGACCGTGCCGACCAAATGAACAGCCTCGCTGGCCTTACGGTTGCGGCGTTGTCTGCCGCGCTGTCCGAAAAAGGGCACGCGACATTGGCGGTGCCGGGCGGAACAACGCCCGCGCCTTATTTCGAGGCCCTGACCAAATCGGACCTCGACTGGTCCAAGGTCACGATCCTGCTGACGGACGAACGCTTCGTGCCCGTCACCTCGGACCGCTCGAACGCGCGTTTGCTGAACCGGCATCTGTTGACGGGCAACGTGGCCGGGGCTCAGTTTATCCCGTACTATAGAGAAGACACGACGCCGGACGAACTGCCGGACGTACTCGATCCGGTGCTTGCGCCTTACCTGCCTCTGGATTTCTGTGTGCTGGGAATGGGCGCGGACATGCATACGGCCAGTATCTTTCCCGGCGCCGACAGGCTGTCCGAGGCTCTGTCACTGGACGGCAAACATATTGTGCTGCCAATGCGGGCGCCGGGCGCGCCGGAGCCGCGATTGACACTGACCGCTCCGGTCCTGCGGGCAGCGGGTGAAATTCACCTTTTGATCACCGGACCGGAAAAGCTGGCGGCGCTGGATATGGCGCAGGAAATCAACGATTGGCAGAAGGCCCCGGTATTGGCGGTTCTGCAACGAGAGCATGACGTGCATGTGCACTATGCAGATTAGGATGACGAGATGAAACCGAACCCGAAGCTGACCGAGGTCACCGACCGCATCAACAAACGCTCCGAGGCCAGCCGTCGCGCCTATCTCGACAAGATCGCCCAGGCGGGCGAGGACGGGCCTGCGCGCGCCCATCTGACCTGCGGCAACCAGGCCCATGCCTTTGCCGCGATGGGCGAAGACAAGGACGAACTGGCAGGCTTCAAGAGCGCGAACCTCGGAATCGTGACTGCCTATAACGATATGCTTTCGGCGCACCAGCCCTTCGAAACCTATCCGGACATCATCAAGCAGGCCGTTCGCAAAGCGGGCAACACGGCTCAGGTCGCAGGCGGCGTTCCCGCAATGTGCGATGGCGTCACGCAGGGCCAGCCGGGCATGGAACTGTCGCTGTTTTCGCGCGACGTGATCGCCATGGCTTCGGCCGTCGCCCTGTCGCACAATACGTTCGACGCGGCTGTGTTCCTCGGCGTTTGCGACAAGATCGTACCGGGTCTGGTGATCGCGGCGGCGACTTTCGGCCATCTGCCGACCGTTTTCCTGCCGGCCGGGCCAATGACCACCGGCATCTCGAACGATGAAAAGAACCGCGTCCGCCAGCTCTATGCGGAGCGCAAGGTGGATCGCGCGGAACTGCTGAAATCGGAAATGGCGTCTTATCACGGGCCGGGCACCTGCACTTTCTATGGCACCGCCAACACCAACCAGATGCTGATGGAGATCATGGGCCTGCACCTGCCGGGTTCGAGCTTCGTCAATCCCGGCACGCCGCTGCGCGACGCCCTGACGGAGGCGGGCGCGGTCCGCGCACTGGAGATCACCAAGCTCGGCAACAACTATATTCCGGCGGGCGAGATCCTCGACGCCAAGGCTTACGTCAACGGCATCGTCGGGCTGATGGCGACGGGCGGGTCGACCAACCTGACCATCCACATGCTGGCGATGGCGCGGGCCTCTGGCATCGTCCTCGACTGGGACGATTTTTCCGACATCTCGTCGCTGGTGCCGCTGCTGGCGCGGGTCTATCCGAACGGTCTGGCCGACGTGAACCATTTCCACGCGGCGGGCGGCATCGGTTACATGATCGGCGAGCTGCTGAACGCGGGCCTGCTGCATGAGGATACGCTGACCGTCATGGGGCGTGGCCTGAACGAATACACCAAGGAACCGAAACTGAACGAGGACGGCAGCCTCGACTGGGTCGCGGGCACGAAAGTCTCGCTGAACGACAAGATCCTGCGCACCGCGAAGGACCCGTTTCAGGCGACAGGCGGCCTGTCCGCCATGCGCGGCAACCTCGGCACAGGCGTGATGAAGGTTTCCGCCGTCGCCGAGGAACACCAGACCCTGACCGCGCCCGTTCGCGTGTTTCAGGAACAGCACCAGGTCAAGGACGCCTTCCGCAACGGCGAGTTCGCCGAGGATACAGTCATCGTGGTCCGCTTTCAGGGGCCGAAGTCGAACGGCATGCCGGAACTGCACGGCCTGACGCCGGTGCTGTCGATCCTGCTGGGCCGCGGCATCAAGGTGGCGCTGGTCACCGACGGGCGCATGTCGGGCGCGTCGGGCAAGGTTCCGTCCGCGATCCACGTCTCGCCGGAGGCCGCCGACGGCGGGCCGCTTGCCTATCTGCGCGACGGCGATATCGTCACGGTGGACGGCAAGACCGGCATTCTGAACGCCGAGGACGAGAGCATTTTCGACCGCGAACCCGTAACAGCCGACCTGAGCCACAACAAATTCGGCATGGGCCGCGAGTTGTTCGAGGTCTTCCGCCAGAACGTCACATCCGCCGATAAGGGCGCCAGCAGCTTCGGCAACTAAGCAACGAGGGACACGATATGACCAAGATCACTGCAAAAGAAGCCTGCGAAATGAACCGCCACACCTGCTCCGCCGCTCCTGTGGTGCCGGTGCTGGTGGTTGATGACGTCAAGATCGCAGTGCCGCTGGCCGAGGCGCTGGTCGCAGGCGGCCTGCCGGCGCTGGAGGTGACGCTGCGCACCCCCGCCGCGCTCGAGGTGATCCGTGCCATGGCCACGGTCAAAGGCGGGATCGTTGGGGCAGGGACGCTGGTCACGCCCGAGGACGCGCGCAACGCCAAAGAGGCGGGCGCGACATTCGGCGTGTCGCCCGGCTCGACCCCGGCGCTGATCGCGGAATGCGAAAAGATCGGCCTGCCGCTGCTGGC
>JBFFQS010000061.1:0-12234 GCA_041573315.1 Amylibacter sp.
CCTTTGCGCTACCGTTCGTGTCCATATAAATGTTGGGTGTTTGCGGTGTGAATATCGCGTTCATTTCGAGTGCCCTTTCCGTTTGCTTTCCAAGAAAGATCGAACGAGCGGATAATTTTCCCGTCGCGGCGGGCGTCAATCGGGCGTGATAAATTCGCGAAAATTTGAATTCGGCAGATCTTGAAAAAGCGATTTATATTCAAACTTTGACATACATCAAAGACAGAAACCGGCCCGCTCATATGATGGGCGCGTTCCCAAGAGTGGGTTAACGTATTTTAGTAGGGGTTTTTACAATGGACAAAAAAGTATCCAGTACCGCTGACACCTCCAAAGACGAGTCCAAATCGCTGACACGCGGTGGATGGGATCGGTTCCTGAACCTGCGGAACGAGATTGACCACCTGTTCGATGAAATCCACGACAACTGGCCGTTCACATCCCTGGGCCAGCGCGGCAAGTCAACGGCTCTTACGACACCGTTCGTCTTCGGCGATACCCTGCCTGCAATCGACGTTTGCGAAAAGGATGACCGGATAGAGGTCAAGGCCGAGCTGCCCGGCATGGACGAAAAAGACATCGACGTACAACTGTCGGATCATATGCTTGTAATCAGCGGAGAGAAGAAGGAAGAGCATGAAGAAGGCGAGAAAGAAGGCAATTACTATGTCTCCGAACGCCGCTATGGCTCTTTCAAGCGCTCGATCGCGGTTCCCGAAGGAATTGACCACAACAAAGTCGACGCGTCCTTCAAGAAGGGCGTCCTGACGGTCGTGCTCCAAAAAACACCGGAGTCGCGCGAAAAGGTCAAGAAGATCAAGGTGAAGGCCTCGGCTTAGGGGGCGAGAGGCCCATGTACCCTTGATACGGCGCCCCGTCAGAGTAACCAGTACTTATTTGGGGGTAACGGAGCGCCGAACATTGTGCCTCCGCGCCACGTGCGCGGGGGCACTTTGCCATCTGAAACAGTCATGAAGCTCTTGTCAGCGACTGTGATATCACTTGGTTAATCAATCAGCCCTCAAATATCTTCTTCAGGTATAGCGGTCTTTCTGCGCGCTGCGCTTGACCACCCAGACCCGCGCCAGCGTCATGGCCAAAAATGCAGCGATGACACTGGTTTCCTCGGACAGGTAGACCCGCAGTAACAGATAAAAGCCGCCACCGATCAGGGAAATCGTCGCGTAGAGGTCCTCTTTGAGTATCGACGGTGTCAGGCCACACAAGACATCGCGGAACATGCCTCCGGCGACGCCGGTAATACAGCCCAGGACCACGGCAATCGGCGCGGAAGTACCGCTCATCACAGCGACCTGAACCCCCACCAGAGAGAACAGCGCCAGCCCAACCGCATCGAAGTAGAGCAACAGCCTTAACCGCCGGCCATTACCCGCCTTCAGGTTCTTGGCGATAAGGTAGGTCACGAACCCGACCGGAACTGCCGTCGCCAAAAACGATATGTCCTTGATCCAGAAAACCGGAAAAGCGCCGATCAACAGGTCGCGAAGTGTCCCGCCGCCCACAGCGGTGACAATCGCGAGGACCACGGCACCGAACGGATCGAAGCCATGCCGGACTGCCTGGATCGAGGCCGAAACCGCCATGACGGTCGTCGCCACGATCGTCAGAAAATCCATCGTCGTTTCCAGCGCGATCATATCGGGTCTCACCCTTCTTTATGGCGTGCCCGCCCGGTTTAGGCGGGAATGGTTGGCAAGAGGAAGCTTTTCTAGAACTTGAAAGTAGCCAGATTGCCCAAAGCTTCGCGCAGGGCGACGCCCCACTCCAGAGACAAGTCATTGAAATAAGGGTCATCAGCCGCGATACGGACTTTGCGGCCCTCTTTCAGGCTGTCCTTTTCATAGACATGCACATCGATCGGCAGGCCAACGGACAGGTTGGCCTTTATTGTCGAATCGAACGACACCAGCAGCAAGGTAATCGCCTCTTCGAAGGTCATGTCCGTATCGTAGGCGCGCACCAGTATCGGGCGGCCGTATTTCGTTTCACCGATCTGAAAGAATGGTGTGTCCGCGCCGGCCTCTATGAAATTACCCTCTGGGTAGATCAGGAACAGGCGGGGCTCTCCGTCCGCCACCTGCCCGCCCAGAATAATACTGGCATTGAACGTCGAATCGGCCTTCTGACCGCTGTTGGCATGGGTCTTGATGACCTCTCTCAGAGTGTCGCCGACGATGGTCGCCACCTGAAACCTGGATTTGGCGGCATAGACGCTTGGCGTGCGTTCCGACGGCTCTTTGCTGCGTTCGTCGATCAGGCTGACAACAGCCTGTGTGGTGGCAAGGTTGCCCGCCGTCAAAATTGTGATCGAACGGTCGCCTTCCACATTCCAGGTGTGCATCTTTTTATATGACGACACATTGTCGACGCCCGAATTCGTCCGGGTGTCGGACATGAAAACCAGTCCGCTATTGATCTGCAAACCGACGCAATAAGTCATTTCCCGCAAGCTCCAAAGATACGAGTCGCAGTCTTATTGCTGAACTTGAAGGGAAACACAAAGCTCTTCTTGCGAATGACCCATCCGAATGCCCCGCACCGGCGAGGCGTCCTTGTAATCGCGGCCCACAGCAACCCTTACATAGCGTTCATCGGGCGAAATCCCGTTAGACACGTCGAAACCGACCCAGCCAAGCTCCTCGATCCAAACCTCGCACCACGCGTGGCTGGCGTCCTGGTCGATCCGGTCGTTCATCATCAGGTATCCGCTGACGTAGCGGGCCGGAAACCCGAGCAGCCGCGCTGTCGCGATCATGATATGGGAATGGTCCTGACAAACCCCGTGACCCGCGACCAAGGCCTCTTCTGCGTTGGTTGTACTGTCGGTTCGGCCGGTCTCGTATTTGACCGCACCGCCAATCGCATTGGATAAAAAATGAAGGCTTTCCAGATCGTTGCTTAGATCCTCGTGGCGGACCTTGCCTGCAAGCTTGCGGATACTCGACCCCGGAGAGGTAAACTCCGTTGGCCCAAGGAACAGCCACAAAGGCGCAAATCCCTTGTGTTTGCCGATGATGCCGTTGTGGTCGCTGGTTTCGACTTCGCCCTCGCACCTGATCTCGATCACAGAAGCCTCGGGCTCCATCGAGATCAAACTTGTGACATTCTTGAATTGATCCTCGAACGACACCTGTTTCGTGCCGCCCGCGACCGACAACTCCCAACTCACAATCTCCTGCCCGCGGGCATTGCGCGGCGTCATGCGCAGCTGCTGCAGGGCATAGGGTACCGGCGTATCGTAGGAGTAGGTCGTGGTATAGCTGATCTTCAGTCGCATATCATATCACCCGTAAAACCGGAAATCCGTTTCGATCTGACCCGCCAGTTGCGAGATGCACTTGATTCTGTCTAACAGAAATTCGTGCAGGCCTTCGTCGAAGATCGTGTCTACGCTGTGGCGGCTGCGGTCAAGTGACATCTCGTCTACCAATTCGTGGCTGGTGTGACGAATGCCGTATTGCTGTTCAAGGTTTCGCAGGTGTTCACTCATTTTTCCGGTACAGAATGCCAGCGACCTTGGCATGCGCTTGTCGAGGATCAGGAAATCCGAAATGCCCTTGGCATTGATGTCACCTGGATAGAGCCAGCGGTAAGACCGGTAGGCCGATACCGATCGCAGGATGGTTTCCCACTGGGCATTGTCCAGCGAAGAGCCCAGCGCGGCGGCCGTCGGCAGCAGAATATAGTATTTCACATCCAGAATCCGCGCCGTGTTGTCGGCGCGTTCCAGAAATGTCCCGATACGGGTAAAGTCATAGATGTCATTGCGCAACATCGTTCCGTGAAGCGACCCGCGTACAACCGCCGTGCGATATCTGACTTCCGACAGAACCGAAGCCAGATCGCGGTCCGGAACGGGACGGGCCAGATCGGATTTCAGCGTCATCCAGCACTCGTTCGTGGATTCCCATACCTCGCGCGACAGCGCGGTGCGGACAAGGCGGGCATTGTTCCGGGCCTGCTCCAGCATAGACAGGATACTGCCGGGATTTCTCTTGTCCCGCAGCAGGAAATTGATGACATGGCCTGCATCGTAGTCGTCGTAGTGTTCATTATAGGCGGCACGCGCACCGACTGTCGTCAGCACGGATTCCCATTCCGTGTCGGCCGAGTCAGAGCGGGTCAAAGCCATGCGCCAGCCTGCTTCGAGCAATCGGGCGGCATTTTCGCTGCGTTCGAGGTAGCGGAACATCCAGAACAGTCCGCCTGCGGTTTTTCCAAGCATGCTCTTAGTCCCCCAATACCCAGGTGTCCTTGGTGCCGCCGCCCTGAGACGAGTTCACCACCAGCGATCCCGCCTTCAACGCGACGCGGGTCAGGCCACCGGCCGTCACATGGATGGAATTTGGCGAAACAAGCACAAAGGGCCGCAAATCGACGTGGCGCGGCGCCAGCCCCTTCTTGGTCATGATCGGCACCGTGGAGAGGGCCAGAGTGGGTTGAGCTATGTAGTTCGCCGGACGCGCCTTCAGCTTCTTCTTGAAAGCTGCCAGTTCCTTCTTGCTGGCGGCGGGACCGACCAGCATGCCGTAGCCGCCGGATCCATGCACTTCCTTGACCACAAGCTCTTTCAGATGGTCAAGAACATATGCCAGATTTTCAGGATCGGAACAGCGGTGCGTCGGCACGTTCTTCAGGATCGCCTTTTCGCCGGTGTAGAATTCCACAATATCCGGCATATAGGAATACAGCGCCTTGTCATCGGCAATGCCAGTGCCCGGCGCATTGGCCAGCGTGATGTTGCCTGCTCGATAGACGTCGAAGATGCCCGGCACGCCCAGCAAGGAGTTCGGATTGAAATTCAACGGATCGAGGAATTCGTCATCGACACGCCGATAGAGCACATCCACCGTTTGATAGCCCTGCGTCGTGCGCATGGCGACGTAACCGTCGACCACTGACAAATCGCCGGCCTCCACCAGTTCCGCTCCCATTTCGTCGGCCAGAAAAGCATGTTCGAAATAGGCGGAATTATGGATGCCCGGCGTCAGCACGGCCACTGTCGGCGACGCGTTCCGCATGCCCGGCGGCGCGGAGTTCGACAGCGACTTGCGCAACTGTTGCGGATAGGAGCTGACTGGCCGAACACGGAGCTTGCTGAAGAGCTCGGGAAACATCTGCAACATGGTTTCGCGGTTTTCAAGCATGTAAGACACGCCGGACGGTGTGCGCGCGTTGTCCTCCAGCACAAAAAAGTCGTCTTCGCCGGTGCGAACCAAATCAACACCGATGATGTGAGTGTAAATCCCGCCTGGCGGCGACACGCCGATCATTTCCGGCAGGAACGCCGCATTGTTGGCGATGATCTCTTTGGGAATTCGGCCAGCCTTGATGATTTCCTGCCGGTGATAGATGTCGTGCAGAAACGCGTTGATCGCGCGAACCCGTTGCTCGATGCCGCGTTCGAGGGTGCGCCACTCGCGGGCGGAAATGATCCTGGGAACGATGTCGAACGGAATCAGACGTTCGTCCGCTTCGTCCTGACCATAAACGTTAAAGGTAATCCCAATGCGTCGGAAAAACGCTTCCGCCTCCGACGACTTTTTCAACAAAACTTTCGGATCTTCGCCCGAAAACCACTTGTTATACTGCTCGTATGGCTCTCGCGGGTCGCCTGAAACGTCTTTCATTTCATCGAAAAAAATTTGGGTATCCTCCTTCCTGACGGATATGGTTAAGAGGCAAGTATTGCAAATCCGCAGTTCAGAGAGAAGAGATAATCGGCATGACAGGCCGGCCTGCGCCCTCAAGCTGCCTAAATACTGTGCATCCGCTTCGATTTTGACGCTTACGTTACCAATAGTAATCTCGATACAGGTGAGGTGCCAGCCGCCCTAATCGTCAGTTTTCGGCGCATCATCGTAAAGATCGGTCAGTATTCGAGAGGCATTTCCGTCGGCGTCGTCGTACTGGTCCGTGCGGACCGTCCAGAAAAAAGCATAGAGGCCAATCCCGCCGAGGATCAGGGAAATCGGCACGAGGTACAGCAGCGCCGTCATGAGCCCTGCCCCCGCAACAACCGCAGCGCGTTCAGGGAAACCAGAATCGACGAAGTTGACATCGCGATGGCCGCCGCGAGCGGCGAGGCATATCCAAGCACCGCGACCGGCACCGCGATCAGGTTGTAACCGGCTGCGATCGCGAAGTTTTCCAAAATCCGTCGTTTCGCCGTGCGGGCGATGGCCAGCGTACGCGGAATCTCGGACAGGGAATTGCCCAGCAGAATACAGTCAGCCGCCGTCCGGGTCGCGTCGATCGCTGTTGCCGGCGCAATCGAAGCATGCGCCGCGCCCATTGCCGCTGCATCGTTCAACCCGTCACCGACCATAAGCGTCCGCCCGCCGCGCCGCTGTATCGCGGTAACCTTCTGCTCCGGCAAAACGTCCGCCAGAACCGAAGACATGCCGATCTGTTCCGCCAGAGGCTTTGCGACATCCTCGCGGTCGCCGGTCAGCATAGCGGGCGCGAAGCCCTGATCGGTCAGCTGTTGAACCACAGCCGGAACCTCGGGCCTCGGAACATCGGAAAACCGCAGGCAGAGAGGGTCCTGACCGGCCAGTTGCATCCATGTCTGCATGCTGCCCGCCACCGGTGCTGCGCCCAGCCACCCTGCCCGGCCCAAACGCACCGTCTGACCCAGATACTTACCTTCGACACCCTTGCCCGGGACCTCGGTGACGTCGGTCACGGTTGCAGGAGTTACGCCAAGGTCTTCGGCCGCGCGGAATATCGCCTTCGACAGCGGATGCGCGCTGCCCTGTGCCAGCCCGGCAGCGATGGCCAGCCGGTCGGCAGGCAGGTCACCTGCCAGAACCGGCTCTCCACGGGTCAGGGTGCCCGTCTTGTCAAATAATATGTTGTCGACCTCCGCCAGACGCTCGATGGCGGTTCCGTCCTTGATCAGGACGCCGGCCCTGAACAGGCGGCTCACAGCCGCCGTCATGACGGCAGGTACGGCAAGACCCAGCGCGCAGGGGCACGTGATGATCAGCACCGAAACGGCGATATTCAGCGATTGCCGCACGTCGCCGCCAAACCAATACCATCCGACAAAGGTGGCGAAGGCCAGAAAATGGACGGCGGGGGCATAGATTTCCGCAGCCCGCTCAGCCAGACCGGTATACTGCGACTTTGCGGTTTCAGCGAGGCTTACGAGCTCCCCTATGCGCCGCAGAACGCTGTTTTCTATGGTTTTCGTGAGCCGAACCTGCAAAGGTCCGGTCAGATTGCGGGTCCCGGCAAATACATCGGACCCGATGCCGGCCCTTTCGGGCAGGCTCTCGCCGGTCAACAATGCCTTGTCGATGTCGCTGTCGCCTTCCACGACAACCCCGTCGACAGGGATGCTCATGCCCGGTTGCACCAGAACCACGTCGCCGATACGCAAATCCTCGATCGGCACATGCTGGTTCCGCTCGCCGACACGCAACGCGGTTTTCGCCTCCATCGCCGCAAGCTCGACGGCGGCCGAGCGGGCCGCCATCCGGGTGCGATGATTGAGATAGCGCCCGAGCAACAGAAAGAATGTCAGGCTAAGCGCCGCGTCGAAATAAGCGTCACGCCCACCGACGGCCGTTTCATACAAGGACAGGCCGGTGGCAAGAAAGATCGCCAGCGTGATCGGAACATCCATGTTCAGCCGCGCCCGCCGCAATGAGGACAGCGCGCTGTGCCAGAACGGCGCCGAGGTAAAACAGACCGTCGGCAGGGCAATTGCCGCCGAAATCCAGTGCAGGAAGTTGCGGGTCTCTCCCTCTGCCCCGGACCAGATCGAGACCGAAAGCAGCATGACGTTCATCATCGCGAAACCGGCGACCGCCAGCCGGACCAACAGAGCGCGCGCCTCTGGGTCCTTGCCTTTTTCCAGAACGGACCGGTCGAGCGGATAGGCCTCGTAGCCCAATCCGGCCAGACCATCGAGAATCCGGTCTTGCATCGAACTGTCGGCATCGACGATCAAACGCTTCTGGGTCAGGTTCACGCGGGCTGACCGTACCCCGGGGACACCGCCGATATTCTTTTCGATCTTGGCGATACAGCCTGCGCAATGGACAGTTGGCACCGAAAAAGACAGATGCCGCGCGTCAGTGGCCGCTCCGGTCGCCGGTCCGGAACCGGCACCGGATACACAACCGGGGCAAGCGGCCACGCTCATCAGTTCCTCCTGACAATAAGCGGCAATATCTGGCGGAAGGCGGTCCCGTCCTGGGCGGTGGCCAACAGCCTGAGCTGCCAGTTGCCGGCCGGCAAATCCAGCCGCGCGCGATAGTCGGAACCGCTGAACAGCAGATCCACGGGTTTGTCGTGACCGTCCCGGGTCGCCAGACCGACCACGGCGCTCAGATCATTGACGTAGACCGGTTCGCCGGTACGGTCTGTAATCGACAGGATCACATCCCCGCCGTCGAACCGAGCGTCGGTATTCCAGTGCAGGGTTTCCTGAGCCGCACGCCGCTGCTCGAACCCCAAGCTGTCCGCATAGGTGTTCTTGACCTCGATGCCGGGAAAGGATCCCAGCGCGAAATATAGCAGGGTCAGGTTAGCGGCAATTATCGTCCCGAAAGCGCACAGAAAGATTGCTCCGACTTTCCGCCCGGTGAGGGGTCCACTAAAAACGGTCATTTCGTTTCTCCGGCAAAGAATGTATCGGCGTAGCTCCGCTCCCGGCTTTCCGTGTCGACGACCCAGAACCGGACATCGCTGCTATCGATCGACGCGGACGCACTTGACGGCGAAGCGAAGAGATAAGCGCGCTGATGGAAAGTGTCGTCGGGACCCACCTCGATCACGACGCCTGATGCGCCCTCAAGCTCCAGCACCAGCGAGTCGTCGGTCTTGACGGAAACATAGAACTCTTTCGTTTCCCCTGACTGGTTGTTGAGCTTCAGGTCATAGGCGTTTCGGATTGTACCGTCTGACAGCTTCACATAGCGCGGGTTGCGATCCGGCGTGACGCTGACGGAGAAATCCGACCGGATGAACAAAGCCACCACAAGAGCAATGCCAAAGGCAGACCACAGGCCGAAATAGACGAGATTCCGCAAGCGCAGTATATGAGACCAGACCGGTTTCGGCGGCAGGCCGTTGCGTTCGCGCTCTTCGTCGGTTTCCGCAAGATAGTCGATCAGTCCGCGGGGCTTGCCGATCTTCTCCATGATGTTGTCGCAGGCGTCGATGCACAGCGCGCAGGTGATGCACTCCATCTGCTGGCCGTCGCGGATGTCGATGCCCTGCGGGCAGACGTTGACGCAGGCCATGCAGTCGATGCAGTCGCCCTCAGCCTTGCCCTGTTTGCCGCGGGGTTCGCCCCGCCAGTCGCGATAGGCAACGGTCAGCGAGTGCTCATCCATCATAGCGGCCTGAATGCGCGGCCACGGGCACATATAATTGCATACCTGTTCGCGCAGGAACCCGCCAAAAACAAAGGTCGTTCCGGTCAGGATCGCAATCGTGACGTATGCAATGGAAGCTGCCTGACCGGTGACAAGGTCGCGCAACAGTGTCGGCGCATCGGCAAAGTAGAAGACCCACGCGCCGCCGGTCGCCACCGCGATGAGCAGCCACGTAATCCACTTGGTCACCCGCAGGCTCAGCTTGTGAAGACTCCATTTTGCACGCAGCAGCCTGATGCGGGCATTCCGGTCGCCCTCGATCCATCGTTCGACCAGGATGAACAGATCGGTCCAGACGGTCTGCGGGCAGGTATACCCGCACCAGACCCGACCCAGAGCCGAGGTGAACATGAACAGCCCAAGCCCCGCCATGATCAAAAGGCCGGCAACGAAATAGAACTCGTGCGGCCAGATCTCTATCCAAAAGAAATAGAATCGCGCGTTTGCCATGTCCACCAGAACCGCCTGATCCGGCAGGTTGGCGCCCCGGTCCCAGCGTATCCATGGGGTGACGTAGTAAATACCGAGCGTTACGATCATTACGTACCACTTCAGGCGGCGGTACCAGCCGTACACGCGCTGAGGAAAAACCGGCTCTCTGGGGGCAAAGAGCTTTGGCGGGTCTGTTTTGTCTGCGGTCATCTCGCTACCAGTGTCCTGTTCAAATCTGTCCTGGCTATTTCCAGTTTAGGCCCTTTCGGCCAGATTAGAAAGCGCCGGTCCCGAAAGTCTGAACAGGACGCGGGGACCAGCGCCTCTTCCCTGCACGCGCGCGCAGGAAAGCTATTCGCCACCACCAAGCTGGTGCACGTAGAATGCGACCTGCTTGA
This sequence comes from Amylibacter sp., assembly GCA_041573315.1. Classification (GTDB taxonomy): domain Bacteria; phylum Pseudomonadota; class Alphaproteobacteria; order Rhodobacterales; family Rhodobacteraceae; genus Amylibacter. The sequence goes on from JBFFQS010000061.1 coordinate 10,244, forward strand.
TCTGCGCGTCGGTGATACGGCCCTGCCATGCAGGCATAACTCCGAAGCGGCTGTTGGCGATCGTTTCGATGATCGTGTCTTTATCGCCGCCGAACAGCCACAGGGCGTCCGTCAGGTTTGGTGCACCCTGTTCCGTGTCGCCCATTGCGTTATCTCCGTGGCAGGCCGCACAGTTATCGGCAAACAGCGCAGCTCCTTCGGCAGCCATTGCGCCGTCATGCTCCTGGCCAGAGACACTCAGGACATACTCGGCGAGTTTTTCAATATCCGCATCCTCCAGGATTTCTCCGAAGGCCGGCATCTGAGAATAGCGGGTGTCTTCGTCGCCGTCATAGCGGATACCGTGGCGGAGCGTCGTTTCGATCGCTGCCAGATCACCACCCCAGAGCCAGTCATCGTCCTGCAGGTTCGGGTAGCCCTTGGCACCCTGAGCGCCCGTTCCGTGGCACTGAGAGCAATAGGTGCGGAAGACAGCACCGCCGCCTGCTTTCGCAAACCTGACCAGATCCGGATCATTGATGATCTCCTCCATCGGCGTTGCCAGCAATTTCGCTTCGATCGTGGCATTTTCGCTGTTCACGGCCTCGATCTTTTCGGCGACATCCTGCCGCGACGAATACCCCAGCAAGCCCGGGGTCGCGCCGTTGATCAGGGGCCATGCCGGGTAGATAATCGTGTATCCAAGTCCCCAGATGACAGTGATGATGAAAGTGATCAGCCACCAGCGCGGCATCGGCTTGTCATATTCGCGGATGCCGTCCCATTCATGGCCGGTTGTCGGATAGTCTTCGTCGGTCAGCTTGGGCTTTCTCATTTCGCATCCTCCGATTCGAGGCCGTTCTTCTTGCGGGCACTGGTTTTATGGTCGCTCGGCGACCTGTCGGGCGTATCATCTCGCAACGGGATCGAAGCGGCATCGTCATGCATGGCCTTGGCCCCCGGGCGAAACAGAAACGCAACGGCGCCGACAAAGAACAGCATCATTGCCAACAGGCCCCAGCTGTCCGCAAATTCGCGCAAAAATGAATAATGTTCCATCACGCGTCCTTCCTATCGGCTTGCGTCAGGCTTGAAGGTCGAGAAATCGACCAGCGTGCCCAGCATCTGAAGATATGCCACCAGCGCGTCCATTTCAGTCAGTTCCGGCTGGCCGTCGAAGTTACGCACCTGCGCTTTGGGATAGCGCGCCTGCATTTCCTCGTAATCGCTGTCTGGATCCGCCTGCGCCTTGAAATCGTCGGTCGCGTTCTCGATCATCTCTTCCGTGTAAGGCACGCCGACCCTGCTGTTCGCCACCAGCAACGCTTCGGACCCTTCGCCATCAAGCCGGTTCTCCAGCAGGAAAGCATATTTCGGCATGATGCTTTTCGGAACGACGGAACGCGGGTCGGTCAGGTGATCCACGTGCCACTCGTCCGAATAACGGGCACCGACACGGGCCAGATCAGGCCCGGTGCGTTTCGATCCCCACTGGAACGGATGGTCATAAACCGACTCCGCGGCCAGCGAATAGGGGCCATAGCGTTCGACCTCGTCGCGGAGCGGACGGATCATCTGGCTGTGACAGACATAGCAGCCTTCGCGGATGTAGATGTTCCGACCGGCAAGCTCCAGCGGGGAATAAGGCCGCACGCCCGAGACTTTCTCGATCGTATTCTCCAGATAGAACAAAGGCGCGATTTCGACCAGACCACCGATAGTGACCACGACAAAGCTCAATCCCAGCAACAGCGTGGCATTTCGCTCGACTTTTTTATGGTTGGATATGAAAGACATCAGACGCCCCCTTATTCCGCAGGAACCGCACGCATCGCGGCGGGTTTTTGTTCATGGGCGCCCTTAACGGTGAGCCAAAGATTGATGACCATGATGATCGCGCCAGCCAGATAGAGAACTCCACCCAGTCCGCGGACAACGTACATCGGGAACTTTGCCTCGACCGTGTCGACGAAAGAGTTGATCAGGAAGCCCTGGTCATCCACCGCGCGCCA
>JBFFQS010000062.1:0-12106 GCA_041573315.1 Amylibacter sp.
ATTCGTAATGATGGGGTCGGAGGTTCGAGTCCTCTCAGCGGCACCAGTTTCAAAAATAAAATAAACACTTAGTCAAGATGGCCCATTATACGCTCGATGCGATGAAATCGAATATTGGCTTAAAGTTATCGAAGTGCTCGGTGGCCAAATCGAGAGTGTCCGATAATTTTTGCATTCCAATGAACCTCATGTAGTTTTGGTTTCACAATGCAATTATTGATGGGCGTATTGAATGAGGGTTGGACCGCGTAATCTTATCACAGATGTTCAGGGCCTTCTGGTCGGCAACGCTCAGGACTCGGGACTTAAATCCGGATGTACCGTCTTGGTGGGCAGCAAGCCCTTCACGGCAGCAGTCCACACGATGGGTGGAGCGCCCGGCACACGCGAAACCGATTTGCTGGCTCCCGACAAACTGGTGCAGAAAGTAGATGCCCTGGTTTTGTCGGGCGGATCTGCATTTGGCCTCGATGCCGCCTCGGGCGTTTGTGACGCGTTGGCGCGCTCAGGGCGCGGGTTCAAGGTTGGCGATGCAACCGTGCCGATTGTGCCGGCGGCGATCCTGTTTGACCTGCTGAACGGCGGCGAAAAAGATTGGCATAATAACCCTTACAATTTGCTTGGCCGATCGGCATTGGAAAACACATCCCGCGACTTCGAACTCGGCAGTTTCGGGGCGGGAACAGGGGCAACGACGAAGGACCTGAAAGGTGGTCTTGGCTCCGCCTCACTTGTGCTGGACTCCGGCATAACGGTCGGCGCGCTGGTCGCGGTAAACGCCGCAGGATCAGTAGTCCATCAGGGACAAAAGCATTTCTGGGCTGCACCTTTCGAAATCGGCGACGAGTACGGCGGCGCCGGACCTGCACAGAGGTTTGATACCTTGAGCGACCACCTCACCCAAAGATCTACAACTCCGGGCACAAACACGACCATCGCAATCGTTGCAACGGATGCCAGTATTACACAGGCGGAAGCCACAAGACTGGCCATTGCGGCACATGATGGAATGGCGCGTGCAATCGTTCCATCCCATACGCTATTTGATGGTGATCTGATATTTGCCGCTGCGACCGGAGAGAAACGCCTGACCGAACCTCATGAAGACCTGATGGAGCTTGGGCACGCGGCCGCTGTCTGCTTGACTCGCGCCATAGCGCGCGGGGTCTACAACGCGTCTGCATCGTCGGGAGATACTGTGCCGAGTTGGAAAGAGGAGTGGGGAAGAGCCTAGATATTTGCGCACCCGACTTCAGCGCAATTGGCATGACCGGCCACCACAATTCCAGGACGCCAATTGAATTATGTCCCTTCGGGCCGCCGAAAGGCCAAAAAATAAAACCCAAATGGACCTGGCTACTGAAATTTAACACAAGTGTCCTTCCACGATTTTGCCGTCATCCGGTAAAGTTGGTCTTTTATTAGATGCCGGTTCAGTGCTTCGCTGCACCGTCTTAGAAAAAATCAACCGAAACGCCTCAACGAGCGGATTTCGGGACAGCTGACTTCGCAGTCCCGACCTCGAGCACGCACGATTACAGCGAAGTCACTTGGAGGTTCATTCAGGGATAGCTTTGTGAACTTCGAAACTTGAGTTAAATTCGACACTGACGCTAACGGGACTGTTGAATGACCTCGAGCCAAAACAATGACCGGAGCCGATTGGCAACCGACGGATGGCGCGTTTTTATGCGCCACGAGGAAAAGGAGTTGTCAGACTCTCTTATTCATTCCCGCCAATATGCGGAAGAGTCCTTGATTTCTTTGCAGCTTGCGCGCGCTTTTGTGCTGGCTAAGCACGGTCGAACCGGAGAAGCACGAAGGGTGACCGAAGCAGTTCGGGCGCAGATTGCCGGTACTCCGGACCAGTCCATCAAATTGCGTGCGGATCTTATTCTTGTCGACGCGCATGTCAGGGTCTACGAAGATCGGCCTTTTCTGATAGCCGACGGAGGCAACTTGCGGTGGGCCCTTGATGTCTGCGAGCCCAAAGACCAGGTCGGCCAGGGGCTGGCTTTGAATCAACTTTGTATCTTTTCTCTTCATATGGGCAATTTTGACAGGGCTCAGGAGTATGGGGAAAGCGCAATAAGATCTTACCGGCAAGGCGGAGCCGAGTTCGGATCACTGCATCTCCACACCCATCTCGGCCAGATCAAGTTGATGCGCGGCGATCTGGAGGGCGCGGCCAGCCAATATTCCGAGATGGAAACCCGACTGGGCAGGATGCCGGACGAGTCCGCGCCACTTCTGGCGATCAGTCGCGCTCTCCGGTCTGAAGTCGCTTATGAAATGAACGATCTCGGCCAAAGTCACGCGTTGCTTTCATCCGCTATGGTCAGCGTCGAGGAAGACGATGCTTGGCTGGACGTTCGGGCCGCTGCGTATCGCGTGCGGACCCGGCTGGCTTTCGCCCGCTTCGGCCTGCCCGGTGCGCTTACGGAGTTGACTCACTGCGAACACGTCGCGAACCAGCGCGGCATGCCCCGTCTGCTTCGGTTGATGCAGGTTGAGCGCCTGCGAGCGTTGACGCTCAGCGACGAGACCGAGGCGGCACGCTCGGTCATGCAGTCAATGGGACTGAGCCCGGAACGGTATGGATGGGGAGAGGACGAAGACTGGGCGCTCAGGCAAGGAACGACGGCGGTTGCCATCGCCCGCTGGATGGTCCGGGCCCGCCATGCCACCGAAGCGCTCGCCTTTATCGAGCCGGCCGAGGATTTCGCGATCCGGGGTGGCCAATTGCTGTCGCTTGCCAAACTTCGCGTGATCCGCGCCGCCGCTCACTGGCGGCTGAAACAGAAAAGCGATGCTACGGCAACTCTGCTGTCGGCATTGCGCCTGCTTGGAAAACAGCCCTTCCGCCGCTTCATTCTCGACGAGGGTCAGGATGCCTTGCGAGTCGTTCAGGCGGCCCTGGACGGTAACCATGTCACGACTCCTCCCACTATGGAGCAAAGAAGGAGGCTCGCTGAAATTTCGCATTTTTCAATGACCGAGCGCGGTGGCCGACCGGGAAAGACGCGCGGACTAGCGGGAAATCCTGCAAGCAAGTCTGACTATAACCAGAAATATCTCGAACTGCTGGCCTTGGGACTCTCCAACAAAGAAATCGGACGGACCATGGGGGTTTCGGTCAATACAGTCAAATACCACCTGAAAGCGATTTTCAACGACTTGCGTGTGGTAAACAGGACGCAGGCTGTGTCCGAAGCCCAGCGGCTCGGCCTTATCCAGATCCGGCAATAAAATGACCGAACAGGTTGGTTCTGACATGGCTTGTCGCACGCTCCGGGATCGCTTCCATCAGCAATCCTGATTTCAGAGAAAATCGGGTAACTACCCGAACGGGTAGTCGTCTAGCAAAGCCATCGGTCGTTAGGGTGATACGAAGCGTATCTAAGGATGATACAGATTCATGAGCAAAGTCCGCGTAATTACTCCGATAATTTCGGCTGGATTCAGGGATGACAGCCCGCTGTTGGCTGCCGTTCCCGAGGGCTGCGACCTGTCTTCTGTATTTCTGGACAAGGGCCCGGCGTCGGTTGAATCCGCGGTGGACGAGGTATTAGCAGCCCCTGGCGTCGTCGATGCGGCGCTCTCTGCCGAAGCGGAACAGATCGATGCTATCGTCATCGACTGTATGCTGGACCCCGGGCTCGACGCTGCTCGCGAGGCGGTATCAATTCCCGTCATCGGTTGTGGCGAGGCTGGACTGCGGGCCGCTGCAAAAAGCGGTCCGTTTTCGGTCGTTACGGTACTGGACCGGCAAGCGCGCGCCTTTCGCGAACTGGCGGCGCGGCATGGTCTGGCGGATCAGCTTGTCTCGGTCCGTGGCATCGGAGTGTCGGTCCTCGATCTGGAGCGCGACCGCGAGAGTTCCATCGCCGGGACAATTCGCGAAACCCGCAAGGCAGTCGAAGAGGATGGTGCGAAAGCCGTCGTGTTCGGATGCACCGGAATGCTCGGGTTCGGCGCACCGGTTTCCGAAGCTCTGGGCGAAGCCATAGATCAGGTAATCGACCCCCTCCCTCACGCCATTTCCGTCGCGCATGCTGCTTCCGCGATGCATGCTATGACAGACAAAGAATTGTATCCAACACCTGAGCCAAAGCCTGTCGAGGGCTTTTCCGAATGGGCTTCGCTCAGCGCTCTTCTGAAGGGCAAAAAATGACGGTGGCCGCGACACAGATCAGCGTGCGGCACTCAAGCAACTACCAGCGCCACATGAAATGGCTGTTGGTGGTTCCCCTGACGATCTTTTTCGTAGTGTTTTTCGTGATTCCGGTCGGGTTGATTTTCGCTACGTCCTTCAATCCGCAGACGGTGGGTCAGGTTTCTTTCACGAGCGACCTGACACTGGAGAACTACATCCGGTTCTTTTCGCGCTCGAATTACCTGATGGCGGCCGGTCGCTCACTGTTATTGGCATCGATCGTTTCGGTCGTCACATTGATCGTCGCCTACCCGATGGCCTTTGTCATCGCCAAGACCGAAAACGCCGCCCGCAACACGTTTCTGCTGATCCTCGTTCTGTCCGCGATGCAACTCGATATGGTGATCCGGATTTACGGCATGATGGTCATTCTCGGCGACAACGGCCTGATCAACCAGATGCTGGTGGCTCTGGGTCTGACCGACCCGGAACACCCTGTGCAGTTCATGTATAATTTCCTGGGAGTTGTTCTGGGGCTGGTGCAATTCTCGCTGCCTTTCATGATCCTGACGCTTGTGGGAGTCATCCGCGGCATCAACCCCAGCCTTGAAGAGGCCGCGCGCAGCCTTGGCGCATCGCCGCGACGCACGTTCATGCGGGTCACGCTGCCCGCGTCGATGCCCGGCATCCTGTCCGGATCGCTGCTGGTCTTCGCCCTGTCGATCAGTTCATACATTGTGCCCGCGCTGATGGGCGGGTTCCGCGTCGGCGTTCTGCCGATCCACATCTTCCAGCAAGTTGCCGAGGGCGCTCGGTTTCAGTTCGGGGCGACGATCGCGGTCATTCTGTTCCTGATCAGCGCCGGCGCCGTCGCGATCTACCTCCAGGTCGGCGCGCGCAAATCCGGAGGTCTGGCCTGATGGGACGCAAGATACCACTGCCCCTGCTGATCCTCGCCGTGCTGGGTTTCTGCTATATGCTGGTTCCGATCGTGATCGTTGTTCTTGCAGGCCTGACGGCCGGGGAATTCCTGACATTCCCGCCCGAGGGCCTTTCATTTCGCTGGGTCATCGCCTTTCTCCAGTCGGAAAAATACCTTTCGGCCTTCTTCTTCAGCTTTCGGCTGGCCCTGATGACTATGATCGTTTCAACTATTCTGGGAACCGCCGCCGCGCTGTTCCTGTCAAGGTCCCGTTTTTTCGGGCGCAGCGCGATGCGGGCCTTTTTCCTGTCTCCGGTCGTCCTGCCGGGCGTCGTGATCGGTTTTGCGCTCTATGCCTTCTACATCGCGACGGGCATGGGGCTTGCCCGCACTATCTGGGGGCTGTGGATCGGGCACATCCTCTATTCCACCCCCTATGTCATCGGAACCGTCGGGGCGGCTCTGGCCAGCTATGACGTATCGCTGGAAGAGGCCGCGCGAAGCCTTGGCGCTTCACCGATCCGCGCATTCCGCAAGGTTACTTTTCCTAACATCGCGCAGGGCATTCAGGCGGGATCGATTTTCGCCTTCATCGTCAGCTTCGGACAGTTCGAGGTTTCGCTGTTCCTGTCGGCGCCAAACTCGGAGCCGTTGCCAATCGCGATGTATAACTCGCTGCGCTACAAGTTCGATCCTTCCGCCGCGGCGGCAGGCATCTTCGCCATCATGCTGGTAACCGCATCGGTCCTCCTGACCAACCGGCTTGTAAATATCGGTCGCCTTCTGGACCGTAAATAACTGTAGAGAAACAATAAACCAAAGGGAGTATAATATCATGACCAACAAAAAACCCACAACCACGCGCCGCTCCGTGCTGAAGGGCGGCCTGACGCTGGGGGCTGCAACGGCCTTGCCGTCAACCTTCTATATCAACCACGCCTGGGCACAGGATACCTCCTATGACGGCGGCGTATTCGACGCCGGCGGCGCGACGATCAATATCGGCGAATGGGGCGGCGGCTGGGAAGAATTCGTCCGCAAGGCGCTTGTCGACCAGTTCGAGAAGGACTTCAACTGCAAGGTCAACTGGGACAGTTCCTTCCCGTGGTTCCCGAAATTTGTCACTCAGGGCGCGAAGGACCCTGTCTATGATATCTGCAACTGGAACCTGCCAAACTTGACACAGACCAAGCAAGCGGGCGATTTCTTCCTGAACACCGACGAAGTCAAGGCAAACGTGCCCAACGCTGCGAACTGCTGGGATTTTGCCTTTGCCAGCGGCGCGGGCGTAACATGGGCCTATCAGCCATATGTCTACGCCTATCGCACCGATGTCGGCGATCCGGTCAACAATTTCCGGGACTTCTGGGCAGACCGTTTTGCCAATAAGCGCGGAACATACGGCACCGAGAACGGACTGATGCACTGCTTCTTCATGGCCTGCGCCAAGGAATTCGGCAAAGACCAGTACGATATGGAGGCGGCCTTCAAGGCGCTTGAGGATGCCATGCCTATGAAGATCAGCGAATTCACCTTCAACATGCTGTCGCTGCTGGAACGCGGTGAGGTAGAAGTCGCGGTCCATATCGAGGGCGAGGCCCTGTCTCTGAAACGCAAAGGCGCACCAGTAGACGTTTGGGAATGGGACAGCCACCCGATCCTGACACAGACCAAGACCATTAGCCGCTATTCGGAACCGATGCAGAAGAAACTGGCCTTCGCGCTGCTCAACCGCACACTCGAGCCGTCCTTCCTGAATGCGTTCGGCGACGAGTTCTTGTGGCGTCCGACCAACTCCGAAGCGACCATCACGGCTCCGCTGGCAGAAGAAGGGGTCGAGAATACCGCCTCCGCGACCGAGGCGTTCTGGGTTCCGGACTGGGATTTCTTCGTCGAGAACAAGCTCGAGATCACCGACCGCCTGAATGGCATCTTCGGATTGTAAGGCATACTCCGGGCCGGGGGATGCCTCCGGCCCGGCAAAATAAAGTCCGCAAAAGGAACAAGCATGTCATTCGTTGAATTCCAGAGTGTCACCAAGAAATTCGGCAGCACCATTGCCGTTGATGACCTCGACATCTCGATCAACCAGGGCGAATTCTTTTCACTGCTGGGACCTTCCGGATGTGGAAAATCGACGACGCTAAGGATGTTGGCGGGCTTCTTGACGCCGACTGCCGGCCGCATCAAGGTCAACGGGCGCGACATAACCGATCTGCCGCCAGAGGCCCGCGGCATCGGAATCGTGTTTCAGAACTACGCGATCTTTCCCCATATGAACGTCTTCGACAACATCGCCTTCGGACTCGTCGAACGCGGTGAAAGCAAGTCGGAAATCAAGCGCAAGGTCGAGGCCGCGCTGGAACAGGTCGGACTGTCCGGCTTCGGTGACAGATACGAACGTGAATTGTCCGGCGGACAAAAGCAGCGCGTGGCCCTGGCCCGCGTTCTGGTCATTGAGCCGGAGATTCTGCTGCTCGACGAACCGCTGTCCGCGCTCGACAAGAAGATGCGCGAAGAGATGAAATTCTGGATCAAGGACATCCAGAAATCCATCGGCATCACCACGGTATACGTCACCCACGACCAGTCGGAGGCGCTGACCATGTCGGACCGTATCGCGGTCATGAACAACGGCAGGATGTTGCAGGTCGGAACGCCGGTGGAAATTTACGAAGAGCCCGCGTCGCGTTTCATCGCTGAATTTATCGGAGATTCAAATCTGCTTGAAGTGACAGTCAAATCCCTGAAAGGCAACGAATGCGAGGTGGATCTGGGGGCTGGCGTGACAGTCGCTGCACGATTTTCGGACAAGGTGCAGCTATCGGAAGGCCAAAAAGTCGGGCTCCTTTTGAGGCCCGAAATGCTTCGGCTCAGCCCCGCCCAGAACGGAGAGGCCCCTCGGCTCAAGGGCAGGATCGCCGACGAGGTGTATCAGGGCGCTCTGCGCCGTTACCGGGTTGTCGCGGATGGCCATGAAATCATCGTCGAGGTTCCAAACAGGCCCGAGTTGGCCCAACTGGCTCCGGGAACGCCTGTCGATCTGTATTGGAGCACCGAAAGCGGCGTCGTTGTTCCGTGATCCGTCGCTATTCCAGCAATCCTGAAACAGGAGAGAACACATGAAGATCGGCGTCGATGTTGGCGGGACCAATACGGATGCTGTCGTGCTGGATGCGCGGGGCGTTGTCGGGTGGAAAAAGACTCCGACCACGGCGGACGTCTTTTCCGGCATTGTCACTGCTATCACTGCTGCGATCGAGGCCGGCGGCATCAAACTCGGCGACATCGACTGTGTGATGATCGGTACGACTCAATTTACCAATGCCGTGATCGAACGTAAGGCGTTGCTGCCGGTTGGCGTCATTCGGCTCGCCTTGCCGGCCGCTTCCGCTATACCGCCGCTGACGGACTGGCCCGGCGATTTGGTTAAAGTAATCGGCGGCAATGTCCACGAAATACATGGCGGCTACGAATTTGACGGGCGCGAGATCGCCCCGCTGGACGAGCGGGCGGTCGCGCATGCGGCGCGATCCATGGCCAAGGCAGGCATCCGGACGGCTGCCGTAACCTCAATCTTTTCGCCGATCAACGGCGAAATGGAGCGCCGCGCGGCCGAGATCATCCAGAACGAGGTGTCGGATATCGCAATATCCCTTTCCAGCGAACTCGGCCAGTTCGGCCTTCTGCCGCGAGAGAACTCGACCATCATCAATGCATCTCTTGCTGTTCTGGCCCGCAGGGTCGTGGATGCTTTTAAGCGGGCGCTCCATGAACTGGGGCTCGATGTGCCCTTGTTCATAAGCCAAAATGACGGCACTCTGATGCGGGCTGAAACGGTCGAGCGCTATCCCGTCCTTACATTCGCATCCGGCCCCACCAACTCCATGCGCGGCGCGGTGCATCTGGCGGGGATCGCTGATGCAATGGTTGTCGATATTGGCGGCACGACCTCGGATATCGGCATGCTGCGAAACGGCTTTCCGCGCCAGTCCACGCATTTCGTGGATGTCGGCGGCGTCAAAACCAATTTCCGGATGCCGGATGTGCTGGCAGTGGGGCTTGGCGGCGGCAGCATCGTCCGGAATGAGGGACGCAGCGTAGGTCCGGATTCAGTCGGTTTCGAACTAACCAACCGTGCGCTTTGCTTTGGCGGCGACACGCTGACGGCAACCGATATAGCCGTTGCCGGGGGCTGGGCCGACGTCGGCAGTGCCGCACTGCTGGGGTCGGTTTCGAAGGCCACCATTGCCAACGCGCGGGCACAGATGCGCGCGATTCTGGATGTCGCTGTAGAGCGGATGAAGACAGAACCCAAAGACCTGCCGCTGCTGGTGGTCGGCGGCGGCTCCATCCTCGTTGACTGGCCGGTGAAATCAGTATCCGAAGTGATCCGGCCCAAGTTTTCATCGGTCGCCAATGCCGTCGGCGCCGCCATCGCACAAGTGTCAGGTGAATGCGAGCGGGTCGTCAGTATTTCACCCGGAAACCGTGAAATTGTCATGGAAGACGTTCGTGACGAGGCCCGAAAAAAAGCGATCGAAGCGGGCGCGACGCCCGAAAGCGTGGAAATTCTGGAACTGGAACAAGTGCCGATCAGCTATCTGCCCGGCAACCCGACCCGGATCAGGGCGAAGGCGGTCGGCGACCTGCCGATCTGACCCACAGAAACGGAGAATGAGATGGACCTGAAATTGGAAGACGTGGACGACCTCTGCATGGGCGCCTCGTTTTTGGGCGCAGGCGGCGGCGGTGATCCGTATATCGGCGGTCTTATGGTCAAACAGGCGCTGTCAGAGGGCAAACGGATCGAAATCATCGATCCTGACACGTTGGAGGACGGCGGGCTTATCATACCCACGGCGATGATGGGGGCCCCGACCGTCCTGCTTGAGAAAATCCCCTCCGGCGAAGAACCGATCCGCGCCCTGCGCGCGGTCGAAGCCCATCTGGGCAGAACCGCAGACGCGACGATGCCCACAGAAGTTGGTGGAATAAACTCGACAATTCCCCTGTTCGTAGCCGCGCAGCTGGGAATTCCGGTGATCGACGCCGACGGCCAGGGCCGTGCGTTTCCCGAGCTTCAGATGGAAACCTTCGCCATCAACGGTGTCAAAGGCACGCCGCTGGGCATCTCCGACGAAAAAGGCGACGTCGCGACCGTATTGACTGACGACAACCATCGGATGGAAAGAATTGCGCGCGGAATCACCATCCGGTTCGGCGGCACGGCATATTTCGCGAACTATCCGATGACGGGCGACCAAGTTAAGCGCACGTCGGTCAAACATACGCTTACCTTGGCGCGGAAGATCGGCAAGATCATCAGGACCTCCCGTCTGAAAAAGCTCGATCCTTTTCGCGAATTAACCACCTTTCTCGCGACAACGCATTACACGGTTGCGCGCAAGATATTCGAGGGCAAGATCATAGACGTCGACCGGCGGACCAGCGAAGGCTTCACAGTCGGCGATGTGTCAATCCAGGGGTCGGGTGGCTTGAAAGACATCTGCAAGGTGACTTTCCAGAACGAGAACCTGATTGCCCGCAAAGATGGCACGGTTCTGGCAATCGTACCCGACATAATCGCAATCATGGACGCCGAAACTGCGGTCCCAATTACCAACGAGACGCTGCGCTATGGTCAGCGCGTTGCGCTGATCGCTGTTGGTGTTCCCGATATAATGAAAACGCCCGCCGCCCTGAAGCAATTCGGACCAGTGGCTTTCGGCCTGACGGAGGTTTATACCGCCCTGTCGTGAGGACGGACCCTGTATAGGCAGCCAACTTCGACGGACCGGGATGGCCAAGCTGGTCGAGTGGTTCGAGTCCAGTCGATGGGGTGGGGTGCACCCTTATGGGAACTATAACCGACTTTTTTCGCAATTTAACTTAACCGCGCTTATGCGAACGCAAACGCCAACACTTGCGAGTTAAACAAGTACTCGGACTCGGAGGTGGCGCTGTCATTCTGGACCCTTGGCTTGGATTTGCTTTGAAGGTCCGCTTCGAGCCCAAAGCGGACATCTCAATTCGGTCGTGAATTTGTTGGGCTGCTGCTTGTTGAATTACTGTTCCTGAACCAGAGCGTACATTTTCGCTGATAAGGTATTTATTGGCTCCAGTCGTAGTCGTCGCCAAACCGCCTCGCCAGAAATTCCACAAGCGTTTTCACCTTTGGCGGTACGAACCGCCGGTATGGATGAACGGCATAAAGCGGCACTCTTTGGGGGTCTGGCGAAACCCCTGGCATGATCTCAACGAGGTCGCCATTCGCTAAGGACGGTCCGACAAGCCAAGCCGGCGACAGAATAATTCCTCTGCCGTCGCGGGCCGCATTGACAAGGGCAGTGCCGCTGTTCGCGGAAAAGCTGCCGAAAGCGCGAACGTCAACAGTGCCGTTCCCGGTTTTGAATCGCCAAACGTTGTAGCCGGGAAGCGCCCTGAATATCAGGCAGTTGTGGTTCTCCAGGTCTTCGGGCCGCCTTGGCGTGCCGGCCTCCACCAGATATTGCTTGCTGGCGCATAGATAGCGTCGCGCCGCCGCAATTTTGCGGGCCTTGAGGGTGGAATCCTCCATTTGTCCGATCCTGATGGCAAGGTCGAAACCTTCGCCAACCAGATCTACTATCTTGGCGCTGAAATCCAACACTAGGCTGACCTCAGGCCACTGCGCCTGGAAGGCGCTAAAGGCTGGTGACAAGTGATGCTCCATGCCTTCAGGAACCGTCAATCGGATCAGGCCAGAGGGATGATCCTGCAGTTGCCCAGCGACGATCCTCGCCTCTTCCAAATCGAGCAAAATGTCGTGCGTCCGCTCATAGAACGACAGGCCAGCCTCCGTCAGAGTCAACTTGCGCGTGGTTCTGTGAAACAAAGCAGATCCGACCCAACCTTCAAGCTCATCGATGCGGCGGGAAACGGAAGATGGCGACAAGCCCGATTGCCGCCCGGCCTCGGAGAAGGAGCCTGTTTCCACAGCCTTCGCAAACAGCGATATTGCACCCAGTCTATCCAATGACATTCAC
>JBFFQS010000063.1:0-12099 GCA_041573315.1 Amylibacter sp.
CAAGGAGTTTCTGGAACAGACCGATGGTCTGGACTACGTACTCGCCCCGATCGGTGGCGGCGGCATGATTTCGGGCACTTGCCTGACATTATCAACCCTGGCCCCCGAGACCAAGATCATTGCGGCGGAGCCGGAACAGGCCGACGATGCCTATCGCAGCTTCAAGGCCGGTCACATCATAGCCGATGATGCGCCAAAGACCATCGCCGATGGCCTGCTGGTGCCGCTGAAAGACCTGACCTGGCATTTCGTGTCGAACTATGTTTCGGATATCTACACCGCATCCGAGCAAGAGATCATCGACGCGATGAAACTCACCTGGAAACATCTCCGGGTGGTCATGGAACCAAGCAGCGCCGTGCCGCTGGCCACCATCCTCAAGAACAAGGACGTCTTTGCGGGCAAACGCGTCGGCGTTATCATTACCGGCGGCAACGTCGATCTGGATCACCTGCCCTGGATGAACAGCTAATTAGGAGACTGAATATGAATATGAAGACAGATTTTTCCAAACACGAGGTCGGCTATGACATTCCGGCCATTCCGGGTATGGACGAAGCCGACATCCAGACGCCTTGCCTCATTCTCGACCTAGATGCACTGGAGCGCAACATCAAGAAAATGGGCGACTATGCCAAGGAACATGGCATGCGTCACCGCGTGCATGGCAAGATGCACAAGTCGGTCGATGTCGCCAAGCTGCAGGAAAAACTGGGCGGCGCCATTGGCGTTTGCTGTCAGAAAGTGTCCGAGGCCGAGGTATTTGCACGTGGTGGCATCAAGGACATTCTGGTGTCGAACCAAGTCCGCGACCCTGCCAAGATCGACCGTCTGGCTCACATGCCGAAGTATGGCGCGCGCGTCATCGTCTGCGTCGATGACGTCGACAACGTAGCCGATCTGTCGGCAGCGGCACAGAAGCACGGCACTCAAATCGAATGTTTCGTAGAGATCGACTGCGGTGCCGGCCGTTGCGGCGTGACCACCACCGAAGACGTCGTCAAGATCGCCAAGGCCATCGACGCTGCGCCGGGCCTCAAGTTTACGGGCATCCAGGCCTATCAGGGCGCGATGCAGCACATCGACAGCTACGAGGCGCGCAAAGAGAAGCTGGACGTTGCCATTGCCATGGTCAGGGACGCGGTTGAGGGGCTGAAAGCTGCCGGGCTGGAACCGGAACTGGTTTCCGGCGGCGGTACCGGATCCTACTATTTCGAGTCGAACTCAGGCGTGTTCAACGAACTGCAATGCGGTTCATACGCTTTCATGGATGCGGACTATGGCCGGATTCACGACAAGGACGGCAAGCGTATCGATCAGGGCGAATGGGAAAACGCTTTGTTTATCCTGACCTCGGTGATGAGCCACGCAAAGCCCGACAAGGCGATCGTCGATGCCGGCCTCAAAGCGCAGTCGGTCGACTCCGGCCTGCCGGTGATCTATGGCCGCGACGATGTGGAATACGTAAAATGCTCCGACGAGCACGGCGTGGTCGCCGACCCCAAGGGTGTTCTGAAGATCAATGAAAAGCTGAAACTGGTGCCCGGTCACTGTGACCCGACCTGTAACGTGCACGACTGGTATGTCGGTGTGCGCAACGGCAAGGTCGAAGTGGTATGGCCGGTATCGGCGCGCGGCAGAGCTTACTAGATTACCTCCCCTGAAACTTGTGGCGGTCATCCTGGTGTTGACCGCCTTTTTTCAATTTTGCAGACAGAAAGAACAGCCATGATCATTGTACCTGAACGCGAAATCGGCAATCTTATCACGCCCGAGGCCTCCTTCGAGGCTGTTGAGGCTGTGTTTGCCGCGATGGCACGCGGCGATGCCTATAACTTTCCCGTCATCCGAGAGGCCATCGGTTATGCCGACGCGCTGTACGGCTTCAAGTCGGGTTTCGACAAGGCCGGCCTGTCGCTGGGCCTGAAGTCCGGCGGTTATTGGCCCGGAAACGAGGCCAAGGGCCTGACCAACCACCAATCCACGGTTTTCCTGTTCGACCCGGATACCGGACAGCCGAAGGCCGTCGTCGGCGGCAACCTATTGACGGCTCTGCGCACTGCGGCGGCTTCTTCGGTTTCCATCAAGCACCTGTCCCGCAAGGACTCCAAGGTGCTGGGTATGGTCGGCGCAGGGCATCAGTCGGCGTTTCAGATGCGGGCCGCCGTGATGCAGCGCGACTTCGAAAAGGTCATCGGCTGGAACTTCCATCCGGAGATGCTGTCGCGGCTGGAAGAAACGGCGACCGAACTCGGCCTGCCGTTCGAAGCGGTCGATCTTGACCGGATGGGCGCGGAAGCGGATGTCATCATTACCATCACCTCGTCCTTCGATCCGATCCTGATGGACGCGCAGATCAAGGCTGGCACTCATCTGGCCTGTATGGGCACGGATACCAAAGGCAAGCAGGAAGTCGATGCGGCATTGCTGGCGCGCGCAACCGTCTTTACCGACGAGATCGCGCAGTCGATCACGATCGGCGAGGCGCAGCATGCCGTCGCGAAGGGCCTGATTGGCGAAAAGGACATCACCGAAATAGGTGCCGTGATCAACGGAACGGCGCCGGGCCGCACTTCGGACGACCAGATTACACTGTTCGACGGAACCGGAGTTGGCCTGCAGGATCTGGCCGTGGCCTCTGCTGCTGTGGATCTGGCGTTGGAAAAAGGTGTCGCCATCGAAGTCGACATGTAGGAATTCGACAGCGCCTGTATCGGGCGCTTCTCTCCTGAAAACTGCTACGGCCCGGAACTTGTGTCCGGGCCGTAGCTTTTTGTATTACTCGTCGTGGTGTCCGGCCATCCCGCCCGAGATTTCCTCGGTGGCTTCGTCCGGCAGGTGATCCGGCAGGATCAGGTTCAGGATGATCGCCAGAAACGCCGCGGGCAACAGGCCCGAAGTCAGCAGGATCTTGGCCGTGGCCGGCAGGTGTTGCAGCGCCGAAGGCTCCAGTTGTAGGCCCAGCCCGATGGACAGCGACACCGCAAAGATCACCAGATTGCGCTTGTTCCAGTCCACGTCCGACAGCATCGAGATACCGGCCGCTGCGACCATGCCGAACATCACGATCACGCCGCCGCCAAGAACCTGGATCGGAACCGTCGAGATGATCGCGCCAACCTTCGGAACAAGACCGGCGATGATAAGGAAGATTGCGCCGCAGGTCACGACATGGCGGCTCATTACGCCGGTGATGGCGATCAGACCGACATTCTGGCTGAACGATGTGTTGGGCAGGCTGCCGAACATACCGGCGACCGCAGTGCCCAGACCGTCGGCATAGGTGGCGCCCGTAATCTCATCGGCCGTGGCTTCACGACCAGCGCCGCCTTTGGTGATGCCCGAGACATCGCCGACGGTTTCAATCGCGGAAACAACAGCCATCAGGCAGAAACCGATCACGGCGGCGAGGCTGAAATCAAAGCCGAAGTGGAACGGCGTCGGCACCGAAAAACTCGCGGCGCGGCCGACGTTGCCGAAATTCACCATACCCATGAAATAGGCCACGACGTAACCGACCAGCAATCCGATCAGGACGGCGGCAATGGACATCATCCCGCGGGTAAAGAATTTGACGCCGAGCGTGACGACAATGACCACAAGCGCAACGAACCAGCTTTGCAGGCTGCCGAAGGCCGGTGTGCCCATAGCGGGAACGCCGCCTGCGGCATACTGGATGCCGACCCGTACGAGCGCCAATCCGATCATCAGAACGACAAGTCCGGTCACGAGAGGTGGCAGGGCAAAGCGCAGCTTGCCGATGAAGGTGCCGAGAAAGGCGTGAAACAGCCCTCCGACAAAGACACCGGTGAACAGGGCGGGCATAGCATCGACGCCTTTGCCCGCAACCAGCGGGATCATGATCGGAAGAAACGCAAAGCTCGTCCCCTGAACGATGGGCAGGCGCGCGCCGACCGGGCCGAAACCGATGGTCTGGAACAGGGTGGCCACACCGGCGAACAGCATCGCCATCTGGATCATATAGATCATTTGTGGAAAGTCGGGCGAATTGGAGCCGAAGCCGAAACCGGCGGCCCCCGCGACGATAATCGCCGGGGTCACGTTCGAGACGAACATCGCCAGCACGTGCTGTATGCCCAGCGGGACCGCCATCGACAGCGGCGGGGTGTAATTGGGATCGCGGAGCTGCTCCGGCGTTCCCACAAAGGCATTACTTGACATGTTTCATTCCTCTTGCTGTTTTTATTGTGTTTTGCTTTCCATTCAGGGCTTTCGCCCCGTCCCTCAGGAAACTTCGTAGGGTGTTTCGAACCAGTGCTCTTCCAGATTGCTGCCGTCGCCGACCCTGTCTACAACGGCAAAATATTGCGTACCTCCGGCCAGTGGCGTCAATACGCCATGCCATGTTCCCTTGTGATAGTTCACGCCTTGACCAGTTTTTGTCATGAATGCCCTCAGATTGTGCGGTTTGCCGTTGTCATCCTCGGCCACGATTACCAGAAACGGGTTTTCCGAAAGCGGCAGAAAGGCCTGACTGCCGAGCGGATGACGCTCGACAAGCTCAAGCGTCAGCGGCAGGGCGTAGCTCTGGCATTCGAAGACGCTGATCGCCGCGCGTCCGCCCCCGGAGAAGTCGAGTCGCGCCAGATCGTGGTGGCGCCCGCATTTGCCCTGATTGATCATAATCGTAGGCTTTTCTCCGGCCTCGATGACGTCACCGAAGGGCGCAAAGGCTTCGTGCGTCAGGGGTTCGATCTTGATCTTCCGGGGCATGCTGTCGGCTCCGGTCGTCATGGCAGAGTTCCTGAAATGCCAAGCCTGGCATGCCGGTTCACATCTTTGTAGAGCAAGTAGCGGAAGGGTTCTTTGCCGCCTGCATAGCAGGCTTGCGGACAGAAGGCCCGAAGCCACATGAAATCGCCGGCCTCGACCTCTACCCAGTCGGAGTTAAGCTTATAGACCGCCTTGCCCTGCAAGACGTAGAGCCCGTGTTCCATTACATGGGTTTCTTCAAACGGGATCAGCCCGCCGGGCAGGAGGGTCACGATCGTGACATGCATGTCATGACGCAGGTCCTCAGGGTCCACGAAACGCGTCGTGGCCCATTTGCCTTCGGTGTCGGGCATCGCGCTGGGCTTTATGTCCTTTTCATTCAGTACGAGCGGGTCCGGCAGGTCGAGGCCCTCTGCCGGCTCATAGGATTTGCGAATCCAGTGGAACCGGACGGCTGAAGCGCTGGCGTTATTGACTTCCCATTCGCTGCCTGGCGGGATGTAGGCATATCCACCTTCGGTCAATTGATGGGTCTTTCCGGCCAGTGTCAGGGCAAGCTCGCCCTCGACCACGAACAGGACGCCCTGAGCGGTCTTGTCCGGCTCAGGGCGCTTGCTGCCGCCGCCCGGCGCGACCTCCATGATATATTGTGAGAATGTCTCGGCGAATCCGGACAGGGGGCGCGCGATGATCCAGGCGCGGGTCTTGTCCCAATGCGGCAGATAGCTGGTGACGATGTCGCTCATAACGCCCTTGGGAATGACGGCATAGGCCTCGGTGAAAACGGCCCGCCCTGTCATGAGTTCGGTCTGGGCCGGCAGGCCGCCGTGCGGCGCGTAATAGGTATGGTGTTCGCTCATCGGATATCCAGTTCAGGGCAGCATGTCTTTGAGGCGCAGCAAGGCGATGCGTTCGACCTGCCTGCACGCGGTCTTGAGTTCGGTGTCCCGGTCATTGTCGATCCGGTTTTCGAAGGCTTTCAGGATTTCGTCCTTGCTTAGCCCCTTGACCGCGATGATGAAGGGAAAGCCGTGTTTTTCCACATAGCGGCGGTTCAATTCGGTGAATTCCGCGCGTTCCGTGTCGGTCAGCGCGTCCAGTCCGGCAGATGCCTGCTCGGCGGTAGACTCCGCCGTCAGCTTTTTTGCCGCCGCCAGTTTTCCGGCCAGATCGGGATGCGCGCTTAGGACTTCAAGACGTTCGGCGTCGTAGGCAGACCGGAATACGCGGGTCAAAATGCTGTGCAGGCCGACCGCCGTATCGTGCGCAGGCCCGAGTTCCCGGTTCCAGGCGCGTTCCGCGATCCATGGCGAATGTTCGAAAACGCCGCCGAATTTTGCGACGAAAGCTTCCTCGTTCATGGTGGAGGGCCGGTCTTGCCGCGGCTCTGCCGGAAAATGCTCATGCCAGTGTTTGGCGATGTCTATTCGGCGGGCGAACCAGACGCCGTCGTGCGATTTGGCGTAGTCCAGGAACCTGCGGATTGCCTGAACCCGGCCCGGACGACCGGCAAGACGGCAGTGCAGCCCGATCGACAGCATCTTGGCGGAGCCGGACTCGCCCTCGGCATAGAGCGCATCGAAGCTGTCTTTCAGATAGGTATAAAACTGGTCGCCCGAGTTGAACCCCTGCGGCGTGGCAAAGCGCATGTCGTTGGTGTCGAGCGTATAGGGCACGATCAACTGCATCCGGTCGCCGTGTTCGTGCCAGTAGGGCAGGTCGTCGGCATAGCTGTCCGCGACATAATCGAAGCCGCCTTCTTCACTCACCAGATCGACGGTGTTGACCGAGCAGCGACCGGTGTACCAGCCACGCGGGCGTTCGCCGGTGACCTCGGTGTGCAGGCGGATCGCCTCCATCATGTCGGCGCGCTCGTCTTCGGGCGTGTAATCCTTGTATTCAATCCATTTCAGGCCGTGCGACGCGATTTCCCAGTCGGCGGCCTGCATGGCCGCGACCTGCTCCGGTGACCGTGCAAGGGCGGTTGCCACGCCGTAGATCGTTACCGGAACTTCGAATCCGGTGAACAGACGGTGCAGCCGCCAGAACCCGGCGCGTGCGCCGTATTCATAAATCGATTCCATATTCCAGTGGCGCTGGCCCGGCCAGGCGGCAGCACCGACGATTTCGGACAGAAAGGCCTCGGAGGCCGCATCGCCATGCAGGACGCAGTTCTCGCCGCCCTCTTCGTAGTTGATGACAAACTGCAGGGCGATCTTGGCGCCGCCCGGCCAGTTTGGGTCCGGTGCGTGTGCGCCGTATCCCTGTAAATCGCGTGGATATCGTCTCAATTTTTCGGTCCTTGAACATGTTCAGTTTCAAGATAACCCAATTAAACAGAAAATATTGTCAAAAAAAATATGAAATACCTTTTCGACATTTCCGCTACCGTTTGACGCCGGGTTTTCCGATAAGCATAGTGAGAACCGAAACAAAGGGCGGAGCAATGATGGCCAGCGGATATTTGACAACCCATGTTCTGGACACGTCCAGTGGCAAGCCGGCCAAAGGAATGCGGATCGACCTGTTTGAACTGAGTGGCGGGGACCGCCGTTTCATCGTCACCATGCACACCAACGAGGATGGCCGCACCGACAGCCAGATACTGCCGAAAGAGAGTTTCAGGGTCGGGACCTACGAGTTGGTTTTTCATGCCGGGGACTATCTGGACGGCATGGATGCGGGCAAGAGCGATCACCGCTTTCTGGATGTCATACCGATCCGGTTCGGCATTGACGACCCTACGTCGCACTACCATGTGCCACTGCTGATCTCGCCCTTCGGCTATTCGACCTATCGCGGCAGCTAGTCCGCCGTTTTCGCGATCCTGGCCAACTCGGCCTTGCAGTGCTGCACCATGAAATCTATGAACAGGCGGATTTTCGGGTCCTGCAATCGCTTGTGCGGATACAGGCAGGACAAAAACGTTTTCGTTGGCGGCGTGTCGGGCGCGACGACAACCAGACGCCCGTCCCTGATATAGGGTGCGACCTCGAATTCCGGTTTATTGATGATGCCGCGACCGTCCAGCGCCCAGTCCGTCAGCACGTCGCCGTCATCCGATTCAAACGGCCCGCTGATGTCGAACAGGCGCGGTCCGTCGCTTGTCGACAGCATCCAGCGGAATTCGGTCGAGCCGGGAAACCGGTGCATCAGGCAATCGTGATTCCGGGTGATCAGGTCGCTGCCGGAATTGGGAAAACCCTTGCGCTCGATATAAGCAGGTGAGGCACAAAGTACGCGGTCGCATTCGGCAATGGATCGCAGCCGTAAATTTGAATCTTCAAGCGGCCCCAGGATAAATGCGACGTCCAGCCCCTCTCCGGTCAGGTCAATTTTCCGGTCGGACATACGCAGGCGAACGTTTATGCTGGGATAGCTTTCCTTGAACAGCGGCACGGCGGGCGCGATGAAGCGGCGGCCAACGCCCAGCGGAGCGGCGACAAAGATCGATCCGCGCGGCTGTTTCGAAATATTGGCAACGGCTGATTCCGCCTGATTGATCGCTTCTAGGATTTTCAGCGCGCCTTCGTAGAATACCTCCCCGTGTTGTGTCGGTTGCAGGCTGCGCGTGGTGCGGTTGAACAGCCGCACGCCCAGTTGCCGTTCCAGTTCCGCAATGCGGCTGGAAGCGACGGCGGGCGAGATACGCTGATCCCGCGCGGCCGCGGACATGTTGCCCAGCTCGTATACGCGGATATAGGTCTTTATGCTGCCGACATAGGACATGGCGATTCCACCTTTTAAAGCACAATCATTCTATATTATTTTTTTTGAAAGTGTTACTCTATTATACAGATTTAAATGCAAGTTAACTTCGGGCATTCTTCCGGCAATAAGCAGGAGAAACTTCATGTACGATTATGCGGCGATATGGGAGTGGGTGGCATTTGCAGTGCGCTGGCTGCATGTCATCACGGCTATCGCGTGGATTGGTTCATCGTTCTATTTTATCGCGCTGGACCTTGGCTTGCGCAGGGTTCCCAACCTGCCTGTTGGTGCGCATGGCGAGGAATGGCAGGTCCACGGTGGCGGCTTCTACCACATCAACAAGTTTCTGGTTGCGCCCGAGGCGATGCCCGAACACCTGACATGGTTCAAATGGGAGAGCTATGCCACATGGCTGTCGGGTTTTGCGCTGATGTCGATGGTCTACTATGGCGGAGCCGACCTGTTTCTGGTCGATCCGGCCGTCCTCGACGTATCGCCGATCGTGGCAGTCCTGATCTCGCTCGGGTCGCTTGGCTTTGGCTGGGTCGCCTACGACTTCATCTGCAAGAGCAAGTTCGGCGATGACAACACGCGTCTGATGATCCTGCTCTACATCATTCTGGTCTGCATGGCCTGGGGCTATACCCAAGTGTTTACCGGCCGCGCCGCCTTCCTGCACCTTGGGGCCTTCACGGCCACTGTCATGACGGCCAACGTGTTTTTGATCATCATGCCGAACCAGCGCATTGTCGTCGCGGACCTGAAGGCCGGGCGCACCCCCGACGCGAAATACGGTAAGATCGCCAAGCAACGGTCCACGCACAATAACTACCTGACGTTGCCGGTCATCTTCCTGATGCTGTCGAACCACAACCCGCTGGCGTTCGCGACACAATACAACTGGGTCATCGCCAGCCTCGTCTTCCTGATGGGCGTCACGATCCGTCACTACTTCAACACAAAGCACGCGCGGGCGGGGAACCCGACCTGGACATGGATCGTCACGGCACTGATCTTTATCCTGATCATCTGGCTGTCGACGCTGCGGGCGCCGGTAACGGAACCGGCGGACACCGCCCAGTTCACCCCGGTTCAGCAGCGATTTGCCGATGCGGAGGGCTTCCAGGTGGTTTACGATACCGTGCTGGGGCGCTGTTCCATGTGCCATTCGTCGGAACCGTTCTATTCCGACACCATGCTCTGGGCGCCAAAGGGCGTCATTCTGGAGACGGAACAACAGGTTGCTCAGCATGCGCGCGAGATATATCTGCAGGCCGGTGTGACCCATGCCATGCCGCCGGCCAACGTATCCTTTATAGAGCCGCAGGAGCGCGCCCGGATCGTGCAATGGTACGAAGCCGCTCTCAAGTCTGAATAGGCGCCACCGCCGTTCAGCTCCGACAGGCGTTCGCGATCCTGCATATCACGTCAAAAAGCTCTTCATATCCCAACCTCGAAATGGTTCAGGCCTGCGGAATGCACGACCGCGATTCGGGAAAAATTTCAATAATTTCAGGATATAGATAATAAAAAAACGTTGTAAAATAACGTATTAAAAAAAATATAATAAATTATTGAAAAAATAATAAGAACGTGAAATGGTCTTCGTCAGATACTTAGGAGGAATTCCATGACGCACCGAACACTGCTGGGTTTGCTGACACCGTCGTCCAACACCATACTTGAGCCGTTGACTGCGGAAGTCTTGTCAGGAACGCCTGATATCACGGCGCATTTCCAGCGGTTCCGGGTCACTGAAATATCCATGGACTCACAGGCGCTGGGCCAGTTCGATGTCCGGCCACAACTGGCTGCCGCCGACCTGTTGGCGGATGCGCGCGTTGACGTTATCGCCTGGGCGGGAACCTCGGGCGGCTGGGTCGGGCTGGAGTCCGACCGGAGATTGTGCGCGGCCATTACAGAGCAAACCGGCAAGCCTGCGACAACGTCCACGCTTGCTCTGCTGGAGGCGTTCAGGGCGCTTGAAGCCAAGCGTTATGCGCTCGTGACGCCTTACCTGAGCGACGTGCAGGCCAGGATACAGGAGACATTTGCCGGCGAAGGTCTGGACTGTGTTTCTGAGCGGCACCTTGGGGACAGAGGCAATTTTTCGTTCTCGGAGTTTGAGGAGCCGGTCATCGAGGCGATGGTGCGCGAAGTCGCGGCGGACAAGCCCGAAGCGATCGGAATCTATTGCACGAACTTCAACGGTACCCGCATAGCGCCGAAACTGGAAGAGGAACTGGGCATTCCGGTTCTGGACAGCGTGTCGATCACCCTGTGGCAGGCGATTCGTCTTGCCGGTGGCGATCCGGCGCGGGTTAAGGGCTGGGGCCTAATTTTTAATCATTAAAAAAACGCCTAAAAATATGGCATTAGAAAATATTTAATTTTTTATGTAGATAAATAATTAAAAATAAAATATGGTTTTCGAGATCTGGAAAATACGCGCGAGGCCCTGTGTCCGCCCCACTTTCGGGATCGAACGACAGCTTCGTGCAAAGGGAGATGGAGGAAAATGACTAAGCAATTGTATCGCAGCAGCATTTCGGCAGCGGGTCCGTCGCGGGCCTCTCGCAGGGCCGGGACATTGCGAAACTTCAGGGCCGGTATTCACACCTCCGCGGTTCCGACCTGTAGCAACCCCAACCACGAATAAAATGACCCCTCAACCAACTGGAGAAAATTCATGAACAGATTTATCACAGCGGTAACGGCAGCAGCCATGGCCTGTACGGTCAGTGCCGCGTCGGCGCAGCAATACAGCTTCAAGGCTATGGGACAACCGGTCGCGACCGGCCTGATCCAGAAGAACGTCGAGCAGCCGTTCTTTGAAAATTTCGCCGAGCGCACCGGTATCGACGCGGCCGTAGACTACAAGCCGCTGGACGTGACCGGCATCAAGGACACCGAGCAGCTGCGTATCCTGAAAGCGGGCCTGTTCGACATCGTGTCGCTGCGCCTGTCGCAGGTATCGCGCGACGAGCCGACCATTCTGGGCCTCGACCTTGTCGGTCTGAACCCCGACTACGATACCGGCCGCAAAACGGTTGCCGCTTTCAAGTCGGTCGTCGACAAGCAGCTTCAGGAAAAATTCAACACCAAGTTACTGGGCGTCTGGCCCTTCGGTCCGCAGGTTCTGTTCTGTGAGCCGGAAATCTCCAAGCTAGGTGACCTGAAGGGTCTCAAGGTCCGGGTCTATGACCAGAACCTTGCGAACTTCGTTTCCTCCGTAGGTGGTGTGCCCGTGCCGATCGGCTTTGCCGACGTGCAGCAGTCTCTGGCCCGTGGCGTGGTCGATTGCGCCATCACCGGACCAAGCTCCGCCAACTCTGCTGGCTGGCCCGAAGTGACCAGCTACATGCTGCCGGTCGCATTCCAGCTGGCCCTGAACGGTTATGGCATGAACCTGAATTCCTGGAACAAGCTGACGCCGGAAGATCAAGTGAAACTGGAAACCGCTTTTGACGGCCTTCTGGAAGAGATCTGGACCTATTCCGAAACCCTGTTCGACGACGCCGTTCGCTGCAACGTCGGTGGCGAGCCTTGCGAAACCGGCAAGCCTTATGACCTCAAACTGGTCGAGATCACACCCGAGGACCGCGATATGATCGCCAATGCCGTGGAAAACATCTCTTTCCCGACATGGGCAGA
>JBFFQS010000064.1:0-12069 GCA_041573315.1 Amylibacter sp.
AATATGCTATTATGTTCACGTTTGTTCCTAAAAAGTTCTTTACAGAACGATTCCAATGTGGAACAAATAAGGAACATACAGAACGACACCCGCAGGAGTAACGAGGATGAAGAACATTATTAACCTGATCATGCGCTCACCCCAATCGGCGTTGGAAGACGTCATCGGCCTGACCGCGATTCTCGTTATGTTTATTGTTACCCTGCACCTGGTCCCCGTTCTGTAGCCGTTTTCGCCTTAGGTCGGGAAACGCACTACTTGCCGCGTTTGTTTTGTCTGAGACACGGACCCACTGCCTCTCGCATCTGGTCCGGCCCAACATGACCTACCAACTTTGACACCGCACCCTTAGCCGGGTTGCGGTGTTTTTTTATGAGTGCAGGGATTTCAGCGCTTCGAGCGTCGCGTCGAAGGCCAGCAGGATAGAGGCGTGGCGGTTATTGTATTTCTCGGCCGGCAGCAAAACTTCCAGATCCTGGAACGGCGGGTCAGGAACTTCTTTGCTGCCCTTGAGCATTGCATAAAGCTGGTCGCGGCCGCGCTGGATTTCGGCTTCGGTTCGGCCAATGACATTTGCCCCCAGAATGGAGGCCGAAGTCTGACCCAGCGCGCAGGCTTTTACATCCTGACCGAATTCCGTGATCTTTTCGCCATCGGTCTTGATATCCACTGTCACGGTCGATCCGCAGAGCGGCGATCTCTTGCGAACCGTTGCATCGGGATTTTCCAACCGGTCGGTCAGCGGGATATCTGCTGCCAGCGCAAGGATGCGCTGCGAATAAAGTTTCATCATGTCGTCGGCGGCGTTCATCCACACGGGCCTTTCAACTTTGGCTGCGAGTCTCTAGATAGGTTTGAATCGCGCACAGTAAAACCCGGCAGAGAGCAGAAAATGGCGAAATTCTCGATAGACAGTCTGAAATTCGATGACAAAGGCTTGATCCCCGCGATTGCCCAGCAAGATGGCTCGGGCGAAGTACTTATGATGGCGTGGATGAACAAGACGTCAATCCAAGAAACTTTGCGCTGCGGGCATGTCACCTATTGGTCGCGCTCGCGGCAGGAACTCTGGCGCAAGGGCGCAACCTCGGGTCATGAGCAGAAACTGGTGTCGTTCCGTGTCGATTGCGACCGCGACTGCCTGCTTATTATCGTGGATCAGACCGGACCGGCCTGCCACACGAACCGCCGCAACTGCTTCTACACCGAAGTAAGGGATGGTGAGGAAGTCGTGCTGCTGGACCCGGAAGCCTAGGCCGGCAGCCCGACCAGCGCCAGCACCTCGGTCGGGGACAGACCCGCGTCGCGATAACTCCGGATGGAACGCGCATCGTCGCGCTTGGCCAGACGCTTGCCGTTTTCATCGCGGATCAGCCGGTGGTGGTGATAGACCGGCGTCGGCAGACCGAGCAACGCCTGCAACAGCCGGTGTATACGCGTCGCAGCGGCCATATCGCGCCCGCGTGTCACATGGGTTATTTCCTGTTCTGCATCGTCGACTACAACGGCCAGATGGTAAGAGGTGCCGATATCCTTGCGCGCAAGCACGATATCGCCGCAGCCCTCGATCAGGTCTGCCGCCGAAAGGGTGATCTGCTCCTCCGCGCCGCTGCCGGTTTCGGTATAAGCCAGCTTCCCGACCGCCGCCGCGCCGCCCAGGGCTTGAATGCTTCTGCGCATAGACAGCCGCACTGCGTCGGCATCCGTCTTTTCCGACATAGGCCGGTCTTCGCAGGTGCCGGGATAGATGAGCCCGTCCGGCCCGAACGCCGGCTCCTGACCTTCTTGCGGAGCGCTTAACGCGGCCGATATATCCTTGCGCGTACATCGGCAGGGAAAGCAGAGGCCCATGTCAACAAGCCGGTCCAGCGACTTTTGATAGTCCGGCATCCGTTCCGATTGCCGCATGACCGGTTCCGGCCATGACAGGCCCAGCCAGTGCAGATCATCGAATATGGCTTGCTCGAATTCCGCCTTGCAGCGGGGCTGGTCGATATCCTCTATGCGGAGCAAAAACTCTCCGCCGGCATCCTGAGCACCGCGCCACGCGGTCACGGCAGAAAATGCGTGCCCGATATGGAGCAACCCTGTCGGCGAAGGCGCAAACCGCTGTCGCATGCGTGGCATCACGCCTGTTGCAGCCAGTCCGCCCAATCAATTTTCGCGCGGTCGGTATAGGCTTTGTAACGGTCCTTGCGCCCGCGACGGCCCGACTTGGCGTTGTCCAGAGGCGGGAACAGACCGAAGTTCACGTTCATCGGCTGGAATGTCTTTGCATCTGCGCCGCCGGTGATATGCGTCACCAGCGCGCCCATGGCCGTTGTATTTGGTGGGGCGCTGATCGGCTTGCCCAGTTGCGAGGCTGCGGCCATGCGACCTGCCAGCAGACCCATCGCGGCGCTTTCGACATAGCCTTCGACGCCGGTGATCTGGCCCGCGAAGCGGATATGCGGCGCGGATTTCAGGCGCATCTGGTCGTCGAGCAGTTTCGGCGAATTGATGAACGTATTCCGGTGGATGCCGCCCAGACGTGCGAAACTCGCGTTTTCCAGTCCCGGGATCATCTGCAGAACGCGGGCCTGTTCACCGTATTTCATCTTGGTCTGAAATCCGACGATGTTGAAAAGCGTGCCAAGCGCATTGTCTCGGCGCAACTGCACCACTGCATACGGTTTTACGTCCGGCGCATGCGCGTTCGTCAGGCCAACCGGCTTCATCGGACCGAAACGCAGGGTTTCGCGGCCACGTTCGGCCATTACCTCGATCGGCAGGCAGCCATCGAAATAGGGGGTGTCTTTTTCCCAGTCCTTGAACTCGGTCTTGCCGGCATCGAGGATCGCGTCGATGAAGGCCTCATATTGATCGCGGTCCATCGGGCAGTTCAGGTAGGCCTTGCGCTCTTCCTCGGTCTCGCCCTTGTCATAGCGGGATTGAAACCAGGCCTTGGACATATCGACGCTCTCGGCATAGACGATGGGCGCAATGGCGTCAAAAAACGCCAGCGCCTCCTGATCGGTATTGGCAAGGATCGACTCGGCCATGGATTGGGAGGTCAGCGGACCGGTCGCGATAATAACCTGATTCCAGTCTGCGGGCGGCAGGCCCGTGACTTCGCCACGTTCGACCGTGACCAAAGGATGCGATAGCAGGCGTTCGGTAACGGCGGCTGAAAACGGCTCGCGGTCGACAGCCAGCGCTCCGCCGGCGGGCAGCTTGTGGCGATCCCCCATCTCCATGATGATGCTGTTCGCCTGCCGCATTTCCCAGTGCAACAAGCCTACGGCGTTGCTTTCGTCGTCATCCGAGCGAAACGAATTGGAACAGACCAGTTCGGCCAGCCCCTCGGTCTGGTGCGCAAAGGTTTTAACGGTCGGCCGCATCTCGTGCAGGACAACGGGGATGCCTGCCTGAGCGATTTGCCAGGCGGCCTCGGAGCCGGCCATTCCGCCGCCGACGATGTGTATAAGTTCAGTCATAGGGGCGATGTAAGCTGAGCGGGCGGAAAAGAAAAGGGGCCACGAACGGCCCCTTTAATTTCAGATGCGTTTGGCGGCAGCTATTCCTGCCCTTCAGGCGCTTCGCCGGGTTCCTCGTCCTCTTCGGACTGCTCGGCGATATAGGCAACCGAGACAACGCGTTCATTCTTGCCAACATTGAATACGGTGACGCCGGAAGAGGCGCGGCCCTGACGGGAAATGCCAGACACAGGACAGCGGATCGACTGGCCGGTAGAGGTCGCCAGCATGATCTGGTCGTCGTCTTCGACAGTAAAGGCCGCGACGATCCGGTCATCGCGCCGCGTCAGGTTCGCCGCCGTAACACCCTGACCGCCACGACCCGATACGCGGTATTCATGAGCCGACGACCGCTTGCCGTACCCGCCCGCCGTGATTGTAAGGATCCACTGCTCCAGCGCGCCGAGTTCGGCATAGCGTTCTTGCGTCAGAGCCTCGCCCGCTTCGCCTTCTTCTACGCCTGTATCCTCGCCTGTAACAGCGCGGCGCATTTTGAAATAGGCATTGCGTTCTTCGGCGGTGGCATCCACGTGGCGGATGACCGACATCGAAACGACCCCGTCGCCTTCGGCCAGCTTGATGCCCCGCACGCCGGTGGAATCCCGGCCCTTGAAGACGCGCACGTCCGTGACGGGGAAGCGGATGGCTTTGCCCTTTGCCGTGGTCAACAGGAAGTCGTCTTCTTCGGTCGCGATGCGGACATTGACGATCGACACGCCCTCGGGGAGTTTCATCGCGATTTTTCCGTTCGATTTCACGTTGGTGAAATCCGAAAGGGCATTGCGCCGAACGTCGCCAGCGGAGTTCGCAAAGACGATGTTCAGGTCGCCCCAATCCTCTTCGGGCGCGTCAACGGGCATGATGGCGGCAATCGAGACGCCGGGATCTATTGGCAGTATGTTCACGATCGCCTTGCCTTTGGCATTCCGCCCGCCCATCGGCAGGCGCCACGTCTTGAGCTTGTAAACCATCCCGTCGGTGGTGAAGAACAACAGCGGGGTATGGGTATTGGCCACGAACAGGTTGGTGACGAAATCTTCTTCCTTGGTGGACATGCCCTGCAGGCCCTTGCCGCCGCGTTTCTGTTCGCGGAACTCGGCCAGATTGGTGCGCTTGATATAGCCGGAGTTCGTGACCGTAACGACCATGTCTTCACGCTCGATCAGGTCCTCGTCTTCCATATCACCTGTGAATTCGACGATTTCAGAGCGGCGCGGCACGGCGAACTGTTCTTTCACCTCGCGCAACTCGCCGGAAATGATCGACATGATTCGCTCGCGGGACCGCAGGATGTCCAGGTAGTCCTTGATCTTGGCCGCCAGGTCCTGCAACTCGTCCGTCACCTCGCGCACGCCCATGGCCGTCAGGCGCTGCAGGCGCAGTTCGAGGATTGCGCGGGCCTGCGTTTCGGACAGGTTGTAGGTGCCGTCCTCGTTCATCTTGTGGCTCGGATCGTCGATCAGCCGGATATACTGTTCGATATCCTTGGCAGGCCAGCGCCGCGTCATCAGTTTTTCGCGGGCTTCGGCCGGATCGGCGGAGGCGCGGATCGTGGCGACGATCTCGTCCACGTTGGTGACGGCCACGGCCAGACCGCAGAGCACATGGCTGCGTTCGCGCGCCTTGCGCAGTTCAAAGGCGGTGCGGCGGGCAACGACTTCTTCGCGGAAGGTGATGAAGCTCGCCAGAAACTTGTGCAGGTCCAGCTGTTCAGGCCGTCCACCATTCAGCGCCAACATGTTGCAGCCGAAACTCGTCTGCATCGGGGTAAAGCGGAAAAGCTGGTTCAGAACCACTTCCGCCGTGGCATCGCGCTTCAGCTCGACGACGACACGTACGCCGACGCGGTCGCTCTCGTCCTGAACATGGGCGATGCCTTCGATCTTTTTGTCGCGCGCCATTTCCGCGATGCGCTCGATCATCGTGGACTTGTTCACCTGATAGGGGATCTCGTCGATGATGATGGCCCAGCGGTCCTTGCGGATTTCCTCGATCCGGGTCTTGGAGCGGATGATGACGCTGCCGCGGCCCTCTGTATAGGCCTTGATGGCGCCTGAACGGCCCAGGATAATGCCGCCGGTCGGGAAGTCGGGGGCAGGGATGTATTCCATCAACCCGACACTGTCCAAATCCGGATTGTCGATCAGCGCCAGCGTGGCGTCGATGACCTCGCCCAGATTGTGCGGAGGGATGTTGGTGGCCATGCCGACCGCGATGCCGCCTGCGCCGTTGACGAGCATGTTCGGGAAACGCGCGGGCAGGACGGTCGGTTCCTGATCCTTGCCGTCGTAGTTGTCCTGAAAATCGACCGTGTCTTTTTCGATGTCGGCCAGCAGGGACGCCGCGGGCTTGTCCATACGGACCTCGGTGTACCGCATCGCCGCCGGATTGTCGCCGTCCATCGAGCCGAAGTTGCCCTGACCGTCCAGCAAGGGCAGCGACATGGAGAAGTCCTGCGCCATGCGCACCAGCGCGTCATAGATCGCGGCGTCGCCGTGCGGGTGATACTTACCCATGACGTCGCCCACCGGACGGGCCGACTTGCGATAGGATTTTTCATGCGTGTTTCCGGTCTCGTGCATCGCATAGAGGATGCGCCGGTGAACCGGTTTCAGCCCGTCGCGCAGATCGGGGATCGCACGGCTGACGATCACGCTCATCGCATAGTCGAGATAGGATGACTTCATCTCGTCTTCGATGGTTATGTGGGGGCCGTCGATGGGCCCTTTTTCCGGCGTGTCGTCCTGCGGAATGTCGGTTTCGTCGGTCAAAGCCTGCTCGCCTGTTTTTATTACTATATGTTGTGGAATTTTATAACAGGCGGGGTCGGAAACCGCAATGATTTGAGTCGAATTTCCGAGTCAAAACGGAGGCGGAAGCGCCCCCGTTCCTGAAGATATTAATTCATGTTTTACAGAGGCTTGCAGCCTAGAACGGAATTTCGTCGTCCAGATCGCTCGATCCGCCGGACTGTCCGCTGTCATATCCGCCGCCCATTGGGTCCTGCGAATACCCGCCACCGCCGCCTCCACCACCGCCGGAGCCGCTTTCACCACGCCCGTCGAGCATGATCATTGAGCCGTTGAAACCTTGCAGAACAACTTCTGTGCTGTATTTGTCAGCGCCGCTCTGGTCCTGCCATTTGCGGGTCTGGAGCTGACCCTCGATATAGACCTTGGAGCCCTTGCGCAGGTATTGTTCGCACACCCGCACCAGACCCTCGTTGAAAATCGCCACGGAGTGCCATTCGGTTTTCTCGCGGTTTTCGCCGGTGTTCTTGTCGCGCCAGCGCTCGCTTGTGGCGATGCGCAGGTTGCAAACCTTGCCGCCGTTTTGAAATGTCCTGATTTCCGGGTCGCGGCCCAGATTCCCGATCAGCATAACTTTGTTGAGACTACCGGCCATCAAGCCCTCCTGTACGAATCTTCTTTTGTATTTTTAACCATGTCGTTTAGACCATCCGGGAGGCCGGATTAAAAGGCGAAATTTGCCGCTTCTTAACCGTAGCGCACACGAGACTCGCGATACCGCCCCTTCTGGACTATAAATGTTAAGGATTTTGGAATCGTGTGGGGCATTATGGGGACGAAGGGTCAACTCGGCATTACTGCTGTGGTCTGCGCCTGCGCGGCGCTGGTCGGTCCCGTTTCGGCGGCATCCGAGCGCACGTCTTCCGGCCTTTTGAAAGCGCACACCAGACTGATCGACAAGCGGCTCACGCGGCAGTACAGCGCGTCGACGGAGCGTTCGCAGGACTGGGGGGGATACGAGGCGATCCCGGACTACAACGGCGCATACAGGGGAATTTACATGCCTCTGGCGGAGTCCGCGGCACGGAAATACGGCGTTCC
Source organism: Amylibacter sp. (assembly GCA_041573315.1). Taxonomy (GTDB): domain Bacteria; phylum Pseudomonadota; class Alphaproteobacteria; order Rhodobacterales; family Rhodobacteraceae; genus Amylibacter. Next base: position 7,367 of record JBFFQS010000064.1, read on the forward strand.
CGAAGACCTGTTCAAGCGTCTGGTGCAGCAGGAAAGCAACTGGAACCCGCGGGCGCGGTCGCCCAAGGGAGCCATCGGGCTGGCGCAGCTTATGCCCACGACCGCGCGGCGGCTGGGGGTAAACCCGCACGACGCGGTGGAAAACCTCGATGGCGGGGCACGTTACCTGAAGCAGCAGTACAACCGCTTCCGCAGTTGGCGGCTGGCGCTGGCGGCTTATAATGCCGGGCCCGAGGCGGTCGAAAAATACAATGGCGTGCCACCCTACACGGAAACCAGAAACTACGTTAGCAGGATACTCGGGCAATAACCCGCACGGCGTTCTTGAAGAAACTTGCACGACGGCGTGGAAATCCCTTGCAGTACGCACTAGATGCAGCCCAGCGGGACAGAGTGAACTTGCCAATGGTCACGTTTTGTTCTATTAAAATCTGATTGCATGCAGGCAGGTAAAACGTGGCTGAACTCAAAAATATCGAAATTCGCGGGGCGCGGGAACACAACCTCAAGTCCATTGACGTTGACATCCCGCGCAACCAGCTTGTCGTGATTACCGGCCTGTCCGGGTCGGGCAAGTCCTCGCTGGCGTTCGATACGATCTATGCCGAAGGCCAACGCCGCTATGTCGAGAGCCTGTCGGCCTATGCGCGGCAGTTTCTGAACATGATGCAGAAGCCCGATGTGGACCATATCGCGGGTCTTTCGCCGGCGATCTCCATCGAACAGAAGACGACATCCAAGAACCCGCGCTCGACCGTAGGCACCGTGACCGAGATCTACGACTATATGCGCCTGTTGTTCGCGCGGGTCGGCACGCCGTATTCGCCGGCCACGGGCCTGCCGATCGAGGCGCAGCAAGTATCAGAAATGGTTGACCGAATCATGGCGATGGAGGAGGGGACCCGCGCCTATCTTCTGGCCCCGATCGTGCGTGACCGCAAGGGCGAGTACCGCAAGGAATTCGCCGAACTGCAAAAGCAGGGTTTTCAGCGGGTCAAGGTCAACGGCGAATTCTACGAGTTGGACTCCGTCCCGACACTGGACAAGAAGTTCCGGCACAATATCGACGTCGTGGTGGACCGCCTTGTTGTCAAAGAGGGGCTGGAGACACGTCTGGCCGACAGCCTGCGCACCGCTCTGGATCTGGCCGACGGGATCGCGGTTCTTGAGACCGCGCCGCGGGAAGGCGAGCCCGAGCGCACGACATTTTCCGAGAATTTTTCCTGTCCCGTCAGCGGCTTCAGCATCCCCGAGATCGAACCGCGGCTGTTTTCCTTCAATGCGCCGTTCGGGGCTTGTCCGTCTTGCGACGGGCTTGGCGTCGAGTTGTTTTTCGACGAGCGCGTTATCGTGCCTGACACCGGATTGTCGCTGTATCAGGGGGCGCTGGCGCCCTGGGCCAAGGGCAAGTCACCGTATTTCCGCCAGACCATCGAGTCGCTGGCGCGCCATTACGGCTTCGAAAAGGACGCGCCGTGGAAGGATCTGCCCGAAGAGGTTCAGAAACTTATGCTGTACGGCTCCGGTGAAGAGGAAATCCGCTTTCGCTATGACGAGGGCGGGCGCGTCTACGAGGTCAGCCGGACATTCGAGGGCGTCATCCCGAACATGGAGCGGCGCTATCGCGAGACGGATTCGAACTGGATCCGCGAAGAATTCGAGCGCTATCAGAACAACCGGAAATGCGGCGTCTGCGAAGGCTACCGCCTGAGGCCGGAGGCTCTGGCGGTCAAGATCGGCGGTCTTCATGTCGGCCAAGTCGTCGAAATGTCGATCAAAGATGCGTTGCACTGGATTGAAAACGTTCCCGAATCGCTGTCCAGGCAGAAGAACGAGATTGCCGTCGCGATCCTCAAGGAAATCCGCGAACGGTTGGGTTTTCTGGTTAATGTAGGGCTGGACTACCTGACCCTTTCTCGTGCCGCCGGAACCCTGTCGGGTGGCGAGAGTCAGCGTATCCGTCTGGCCAGCCAGATCGGATCGGGCCTGACGGGCGTTCTCTATGTTCTGGATGAACCCTCGATTGGCTTGCACCAACGCGACAATGATCGTCTGCTGCTGACCCTGCGCAACCTGCGCGATCAGGGGAATTCGGTGCTTGTGGTCGAGCATGACGAAGAGGCAATCCGCACCGCCGATCACGTGTTGGATATCGGTCCGGGGGCGGGCGTGCACGGAGGTGAAATCATCGCAGCCGGTACGCCGCAGGATATCGAGAACTGCAAAGAATCGCTTACGGGTCAATACCTTGCCGGTGAACGCTCGGTTGCCGTACCGGCAAAACGCCGCAAGGGTAAGGGCAAGAAACTGGTGGTCGAGGGCGCGACCGGCAATAATCTTAAATCGGTAACCGCAGAGTTCCCGCTGGGCACGTTCACCTGCGTGACGGGCGTATCCGGCGGCGGAAAATCAACCCTGACCATCGAAACCCTGTTCAAGACGGCATCGATGCGCCTCAACGGCGCGCGGCAGACGCCCGCACCTTGCGAGGCGGTCAAGGGGTTGGAGTATCTCGACAAGGTTATCGACATCGACCAACGGCCCATCGGGCGGACTCCAAGATCCAATCCGGCGACCTATACGGGCGCCTTCACGCCGATCCGGGACTGGTTCGCGGGCCTGCCGGAGTCCAAGGCGCGCGGATATCAGGCCGGACGGTTTTCCTTCAACGTCAAGGGCGGGCGATGCGAAGCCTGCAAGGGCGACGGCGTCATCAAGATCGAGATGCATTTCCTGCCCGATGTCTATGTCACCTGCGAAACCTGCAACGGCAAGCGCTATAACCGCGAAACATTGGAAGTATTGTTCAAAGGCAAGAGCATAGCAGACGTTCTTGATATGACGGTCGAGGACGCGGAGCAGTTTTTTACAGCTGTTCCGGCGATCCGTGAAAAGATGACTGCTCTGATGCGGGTCGGCCTCGGCTATATCAAGGTTGGCCAGCAGGCAACGACATTGTCGGGCGGCGAGGCGCAGCGGGTCAAGCTGTCGAAGGAACTGGCGAAACGCTCGACGGGCCGGACTCTGTACATCCTGGACGAGCCTACGACGGGCCTGCATTTCGAGGACGTGCGGAAACTGCTTGAAGTGCTGCACGAACTTGTCGATCAGGGTAATTCCGTCATCGTGATCGAGCATAATCTGGATGTGATAAAAACCGCCGACCACATCATCGACATCGGACCGGAAGGCGGCGACGGAGGCGGCAGGATTGTCGCCACTGGAACGCCAGAACAGGTCGCCGAAGAGCCGGACAGCCATACCGGCCGCTACCTTAAGCAGATGTTCAGCATCAGGAAAGTAGCTGCCGAATAGGCGAAGCATCCGCATATCGTAAAACTGTGCCACTGAAAATTTTTCTGCTATAGTGAATCCGTAGAACTAATTTACGGAGACGACTGTCTATGCTCATACAACACATTCTGGACTCAAAGCCGCACACCGGCGTTCTGACTATCTCCAAGAAAGTAACCCTGAAAAATGCCATCGAAGACCTGGCCGCACACAGGGTGGGTGCGCTGGTTGTGAGCGAAGACGGAACCACGGTTGACGGGATCATATCGGAACGGGACATCATTCGCGTGATGGGACAGCGCGGCATTTCCTGCCTCAACGAGACAGTCGCGGAGAACATGACCAAGGACATCACCAGCTGCGTCAAGAGCAGCACGGCGGAGGAGGCGCTGCAATCTATGACAGAGGGCCGTTTCCGCCACTTGCCTGTTGTCGAAGATGGCGTGCTGGTCGGTCTGATCTCTATCGGCGACGTGGTCAAGGCCCGGCTGAACGAGATCGAGAATGAGAAATCAGCGATGGTCGATATGATACGGGGCTACTGATCCGGTTGAACTACCGCCCGCAAGATATTGAAAAGGCAGCGAACTGATCGCTGCCTTTCTTGTTTTTAGCCCATGACCGGCATGGAGAACTCTCCGCCTTCCTTGATGCCCGAAGGCCAGCGGGAAGTAACCGTCTTGGTCCGCGTATAGAAGCGGAAGGCGTCCGGGCCGTGCTGGTTCAGGTCGCCGAAGACCGACTTCTTCCAGCCGCCGAAGGTGTGGTAGGCCAGTGGCACGGGGATCGGAACGTTGATGCCGACCATGCCCACATTTACCCGATGGGCAAAGTTGCGCGCCGTGTCACCGTCGCGGGTATAGATCGCGGTGCCGTTGCCGTATTCGTGGTCCATGGCCAGCTTCAGGGCTTCCTCGTAGGTTTTCGCCCGGACGGTGGACAGGACAGGCCCGAAGATCTCTTGCGTGTAGATGTCCATGTCGCTGGTAACGTTGTCGAACAGGTGAGGGCCGACAAAGAAACCGTCTTCGTAGCCTTGCAGAGAGAAGTTCCGTCCGTCGACGACCAGTTTCGCGCCTTGCTCGATGCCGGAATTGACCAGACCGAGGACTTTTTCCTTGGCGGCGGCTGTTACCAACGGGCCGTAATCCACGTCATCGCCTGCGGTGTAAGGACCGACCTTCAGTTTCTCGATGCGCGGGATCAGGCGCTCGATCAGGGCATCCGCTGTCGCGTCGCCGACCGGAACGGCCACCGAAATAGCCATGCAGCGTTCGCCTGCAGCGCCGTAGCCTGCGCCAATAAGGGCGTCGGCTGCCTGATCCAGATCAGCGTCGGGCATGATTATCATGTGGTTCTTGGCGCCACCGAAGCATTGCACGCGTTTGCCATTGGCTGTGCCCCGGCTG
>JBFFQS010000065.1:0-12067 GCA_041573315.1 Amylibacter sp.
CTGGAAAAGTTCCTCGAAGAGGTCGAAATGGCCCGCGAACTGCTGCCCGAATTCGACCATCAGGCGTTTCTGGACGGCACCATGACGCCGATCTGGTTCGGCTCCGCCATCAACAGTTTCGGCGTGCAGGAGCTGATGTACGGCATCGGAAACTTCGGCCCGAAACCCCAGATCCGCCCCGCCGCCGAGCGCGACATCATGCCCGACGAAACCAAGGTCAGCGGCTTCGTGTTCAAGGTTCAGGCCAACATGGACCCCAAGCACCGCGACCGCATCGCCTTCGTCCGCCTCTGCTCCGGCCACTTCCAGCGCGGCATGAAGCTCACCCACGTCCGGTCAAAAAAGCCAATGGCCATCTCCAACCCCATGCTCTTCCTCGCCTCCGACCGCGAACTGGCCGAGGAAGCCTGGGCCGGCGATATCATCGGCATCCCAAACCACGGCCAGCTGCGCATCGGTGACGCACTGACAGAGGGCGAGGCGCTGCATTTTTCCGGCATCCCGTCCTTCGCCCCTGAACTGCTGCAATCCGTCCGCGCCACCGACCCGATGAAGGCCAAGCATCTGGACAAGGCCCTGACCCAGTTCGCCGAAGAAGGCGCCGCCAAGCTGTTCAAGCCCGTTATCGGCGCGGGCTGGATCATCGGCGTCGTCGGCGCGCTGCAGTTCGACGTACTGGCCAGCCGGATCGAGTTGGAATACGGCATCCCCGTGCGCTTCGAGCCGACCCAGTTCACGTCGGCCCGCTGGCTGACCGGCCCCAAGGAAAAAGTCGCGAAGTTCATCGACATCAACAAGGGCCACATGGCAAACGACAGCGACGGCGATCCGGTCTACATGACCCGCCTGCAATGGGATATCGACCGGGTGGAGCGAGACTACCCCGAGCTGACCCTGACCGCGGTCAAGGAAACCCACGTCTGAGGCCCGAAACCGCCGCGAATCGCCGCCGGAACGCCCGAAAACCTATGATTTTCTGTGGTGTCCTGACGTTTTCGGAAGGGCGCGCCGTTCGATTAAATGGCACAAAAGACTGGTTTCCGGACCCAAATCGGCGAATGTCACGCTGATTGCTCCGATTAACGCTGCCGGTCATTGACTTATCTGCTCATTCGGATATGTGCATTCCGGATGAGAAGCACCAATTCGGGTGTTCAGCCGCGTGAGACAGGCGGCAGACAACGACCGCTAACGAAACGCGAGATATGACGACATTTTCTGAACTGAACCTGAATCCCAAGGTTTTAAAGGCCGTAGAAGAATCCGGCTACACGACCCCCACCCCCATTCAAGAGGCCGCGATCCCTCTGGCGCTGGAAGGCCGCGACGTTCTGGGCATCGCCCAGACCGGCACCGGCAAGACCGCCGGCTTTACCCTGCCAATGATCACGCGTCTGGCGCGTGGCCGGGCACGGGCCCGCATGCCGCGATCCCTCGTTCTGGCACCGACCCGCGAACTGGCGGCGCAGGTGGCCGAAAACTTCGAGAAATACGCCAAATACGTGAACCTCTCGATGGCGCTGCTGATCGGCGGCGTCAGCTTCAAGGATCAGGACCAGAAGATCGACCGAGGCGTCGATGTGCTTATCGCCACGCCGGGCCGGCTGCTCGACCATTTCGAACGCGGCAAGCTTCTTCTGACCGGGATCGAGATCATGGTGGTGGACGAGGCTGACCGGATGCTCGACATGGGCTTCATTCCCGACATCGAGCGTATCTTCAAATTGACGCCCTTCACGCGGCAAACCCTGTTCTTCTCGGCCACCATGGCGCCCGAGATCACCCGGATCACCCAGGAATTCCTGCATAATCCGGAACGGGTCGAAGTCTCGGCGCAGGCCACGACGGGCGAGAACATCGACCAGAAGGTCTGTGTGTTCAAGGCAACTAACCGCAAGACCGAGTCCAAGGAAAAGCGGCAGGTCCTGCGCGATATCATCAAGGGCGAATACGAGAACCTGACAAACGGCATCGTGTTCTGCAACCGCAAGGTGGACGTCGATATCGTCATGAAATCGCTGAAGAAACACGGCTTTGATGCCGCGGCGATCCACGGCGATCTGGATCAGAAGGTCCGCATGCGCACGCTTGAAGCTTTCCGGAACAACGAGCTGAAACTTCTGGTCGCCTCCGATGTGGCGGCACGCGGGCTCGACATTCCGAACGTCAGCCATGTCTTCAACTACGACGTGCCGATCCACTCCGAGGATTACGTCCACCGCATCGGCCGTACCGGCCGCGCTGGACGCGAAGGCTGGGCTGTCATGCTCTGCCTCAGCCACGAAGAGAAGTATCTGGACAAGATCGAAGAGCTGGTGAAGAAAAAGATACCGCGCGTCGCGCCGCCGAACGCGGCAGGCGAGGTTTCGGAGGACAAATCCGGTGGCCGCCGCTCCAAAGCCAAGGACAAGCCGGCCAAAGAGGCGCAGGAAAAGCCAGCGCGCAAATCCCGCGAAGTCAGCCGTAAATCCACCCAAAAGGATAAAGCGGAGCACGCCGAGACCGTTGCCGAGAAACCCGAACAGGCGGAAGCGGCAGAAGCCCCGGCCGCCAAGCAAGAGCGCAAAGCACCGAAACGCGACAACAAGCGGGATCAGGGGCGTGGCGACAACAGGCGCGATTCCGGTCGCGACACCAATCGCGGCGGCGGCAAGCCGGTCGTCGGTCTGGGCGACCACGTTCCGGCCTTTATCATGCAGGAATTTCCTGTGATCAAGAAGTCGCCGCAGGCCGAGCCTGACGACAGCGACGATGAGAATTCAGGCGACGCCGCTTAAGGCGCCGCCTCTTTTCCCTAAACCAGCCGGTTGATCATTATCTGGGTGATCGGCTTTTTACCGACGATATCGTTGCAGTATTTCGTCACGGTGCGGTGCACCAGATCCTCGCAGGCATCATCGTCCTTCAGAACCTTGGCCGAGGCGCCGTTCAGGGTGCGTTCGACCTCGGTTTCCAGCACATCGGCCAGTCCCGCATCGAGCAAACCGCCCTCGGGAAGGCCCATGGGCTCTACCCAGACGCCGACGACGTCCTTGCCTTCCAGCACCAGCGACACGGCAACAACTCCCCGGATCGCCATGCGCAGACGCTCGCGCACGACGCCGTCCATCGCGCCGATCTTGACCCTGCCATCCAGGTAAAGACGACCGGTTTCAACATGGTCCACGATCTGCGGGATATCATCCGTCAAGTCGACAATAGCGCCGTTCGGCACAATCTCGGACGCGATGCCGTTGCCGCGGGCCAGCATGGTGTGCGCCCGCAGGTGACGGTGCTCGCCGTGCATCGGGATCATCATCTTCGGCTGCATCAAATGGTGCATTGCCAGCAGGTCCGGCCGGTTGGCGTGGCCCGAAACATGGTATTTATCGGAATGGTCGTCGATCACATCGACGCCTTGTTCCGAAAGACTGTTAATGATCCGTCCGACCGAGGTCTCGTTGCCCGGAATGGTCTTGGAGGAAAACAGGAACGTGTCACCCTCGCGCAGGGTAAACCCGAGGTATTTTCCGTTCGCCAGTTGGGCCGAAGCCGCGCGACGTTCGCCCTGGCTGCCGGTGACCAGCAACATCAGCCGGTCGCGCGGAATGTCATGGGCGTCGTCCAGATCGACGGTCGGCGGGAAATCCGTAAGGATGCCCGTCATTTCGCCATAGCGCAGCATGTTCTGCATCGCGCGCCCCAGCACGCAGACCGAGCGTCCCGCGGCGCGGCCCGCCTCAGCCAGCGTTTTCAGCCGCGCAATGTTGGAGGCGAAAGTCGTCGCCACGACCAGACCCGGCGCCTGCTTGACCAGCGCGGTGACCGCCTCTGGCAGCGACGACTCGGACCGGCCGGCATGGGGCGAGAACACGTTCGTGCTGTCGCAGACCAGCGCATGTACGCCGCCGTTCGCGATTTCGCGCATCAGGGCCGGGTTGAAGGCGTCGCCGACGATCGGATCGGGATCGAGCTTGAAGTCGCCGGTGTGTACGAGCCGGCCCGCAGGCGTGTCGATAACGAGGCCCGAGGCCTCGGGGATCGAGTGCGACACCGGCATGAAGGCAACCTCGAACGGGCCGGCCTTGACCTTGTCCGGCCATGCCGCAACGTCGATTACCTGATCCAAATCCTGCCCGTGCTCCTCCATCTTGGCGCGCGCCACGGTGGCCGTAAAGCGGCGCGCATAGACCGGAGCGTTCAGCATCGCGTACAGGTGGCCGATGGCTCCGACGTGGTCTTCGTGCGCGTGGGTGATGAATATCCCGTCCAGCCGGTCGGCACGGTCGGCGATATAGGACGGATCGGCAAAGATCAGATCGACGCCCGGTGTCGTTTCCATATCCGGAAAGGTCACGCCGGCATCGACCAGAATGAAGCGTTCCTTGTTCCTTGGCCCATAGCCGTAGAGATACATGTTCATACCGATTTCCCCCGCCCCACCAAGAGGCAGGAAAATCAGTCGGTTCTTTGAGGACATTAGTTACTCCGGTTAAGGGCTTCGATCAGGACCAGACCGTGCATGGTCAGATCGGCGTCAAGTTCATCAAATAAGTCCGTACCACGCTCAAACAAGGACGCAAGCCCGCCAGTGCCGATTACTTTCATTTTTCGAGGGTGTTCTTCGCGAATTTTCTTACAAATGCCTTCTATCATGCCGATGTAGCCCCAGAAGACGCCGGACTGCATGCATTCGACCGTGTTCTTGCCGATCACCTTGTCTGGCATGGTCACGTCGATATGCGGCAGCGCAGCCGCCGCATCGTGCAGAGCCTTGATCGACAGGTTGACGCCGGGTGCGATGACACCGCCGATATAGGCGCCGTCCTGATCCACCACATCGAAGGTGGTGGCCGTGCCGAAATCAACCACGATCAGGTCGCCGCCATAGCGGTCATAGGCCCCGACGGTGTTCACCAGACGGTCCGCCCCGACCTGCGCACTGCGGTCCACCCGAACCTCGACGCCGATATTGCAGTCTGTCCGGCCGACGACGACAGGGCGGCAGTTATAGTACTTGTCGCTGAGCACGCGGATGTTGAAAACGACGCGCGGAACCACCGAGGATACGATGACCCGGCTGATACGGTCCTTGATGCCACTCAGCTGCATCAGCTGGCTCAGCCAGCTGTAATATTCGTCGGCGGTGCGCTGCTGGGCGGTCTCACAACGCCACTCGGCCAGCAACTTTTCTCCGTCATGCAGCGCGAAAACGGTGTTTGTATTGCCCACGTCAATCGCCAGAAGCATTCAAATCCCCGTTTCATCGAAAAAGATATCGGCAGCCGCGATCAGATGCCGTTCATCGGGCGCTTGTAGAACAAGCATGCCGTTCTCGTCCACTGTTTCGAAAATCCCGGTAACGCTGCGGGTGCCCATGCGCGCGGTGATGACCTCTCCGATACGCGCGGCCCGCTCCATCCAGACCTTGCGGTTGGGCGCGAAGCCGGCGACCTCAAAGCTCCGGTTCCAGACATCGAAATGCGCCGCAAGAAGAGTCAGGAATTCCAGCGGATCGATCGGCGCATCGGCATGGTCGCTCAGCCGGATCGGGGCCAGCGCGCCCTGCTCGATGTTCTCTCTGGCCGGATCGCTGTTCAGATTGACGCCGAAACCGATGCACATGTGGCTCGGACCGCGACCAAGCGTTTCCAGCAGGATACCGGCCATCTTGCGATCCCGGAACAGAACGTCGTTCGGCCATTTAAGCGCCAGCCCGGACGCCGACCCCTGCGTCACTCCGCAGGCATCATAGAGCGCGTTTGCGGCGACGAAGCTGCGCAGTGCGGCAGCCTGTACAGGCTCTTTCAGCGGAATTACCACGCTGGCGGCAAAATTTCCCTTGGGGGTGGCCCATACCCGCCCGCGCCGTCCGACGCCGGCCGTCTGTTCCGAGGCGAAAATCCACAGCGGGGCGGTCAGGCCCGCCGCGACACGGTGGGCGGCCTCGGCATTGGTGCTGTCGATACTGTCAAAGACCACACGATCGACGCCCACAGGCCAGCCGGTCATTATTTCAACAGAGCCTGCGCGGCCGTGGCGGCATAGCCCTCAACCCCGAACAGATTGACGACACCTATGACCATGATCGCCGCGGCTGCCATGAAGGCCATGTAATGCACCATCGGCATGCGGCTGTCCAAAGGCTCTTTCGCCTCGCCAAAATACATCACGAAGACAATCCGCAGGTAGTAGAAGGCTCCGATCACCGAGGCGATCACACCGGCAACCGCCAGCCAGGCCATGTTGGCGTCAACGGCGGCTTTCAAAACGTAGAACTTACCGAAGAAACCCACCAGAGGCGGAACTCCGGCCAGCGCGAACATCAGTGCGCCCAAGGCCGCGGCACGCAGCGGCTCCTGACGTGAATACATTCCCAGCGCATAGATATCCGTGACCGGCTTGCCGTCGCGCTCCATGTTCAGGATGAAGGCAAAGACGCCGATGTTCATCGTCACATAGATCACCAGATAAATCAGCAGCGCCTGAACGCCCTGTTCAGTGCCCGACGCCAGCCCCATCAGGGCAAAGCCCATATGCGCGATCGACGAATAGGCCATCAGTCGTTTGATGTTGGTCTGGCCGATAGCGGCAATCGACCCGAGGAACATCGACGTGACCGACAGGAAGGCGAGGATTTGCACCCAGTCGCCGGTAGCGCCGCCAAAGGCATCATGCAGCACGCGGGCGAAGAGACCGGCTGCGGCAACCTTGGGCGCCGTTGCGAAGAACGCGGTCACGGGTGTCGGAGAGCCTTCGTAAACGTCCGGCGTCCACATGTGGAACGGTACGGCCGAGACCTTGAAGGCCAAACCGGCGCACATGAAAACAAGACCGAACAACATGCCCAGAGCAAGGCCTTCGCCATGCATCGTCGATGCGATGCCGGCAAAGTTGGTCGTTCCGGCAAAGCCATAGACCAGCGAGGCGCCGTAAAGCAGGATGCCCGACGACAGCGCGCCAAGGACGAAATATTTCAGGCCGGCCTCTGTCGAGCGCTGGCTGTCGCGACGGAAGGCGGCAACCACGTAAAGCGCCAGAGACTGCAGCTCCAACCCCATGTAGAGCGCCATCAGGTCGCCGGCGCTGACCATCATCATCATGCCGAGCGTGGCAAGCGCGATCAGGATCGGGAACTCGAACTTGAACAGGTTGTTGCGGCGCAGATAATCCTGGCTCAACACCAGCATGATCGCGCTGGAAAACAGCATGACGACCTTGGCAAAGCGCGAGAAACCGTCATTGATGAAAGCCCCGTTGAACGCCGTGGTCTCGCCCGCCGGCAGCGATGCGATCCACAGTCCCAGTGCGACCATGAAGCCCGAAGTCAGCCAGAACACGGCGCCGGACAGCTTGTCCTTGCCGCCGTAGACCGCGCCCATCAATGCCGCCATGGAAAAGAGCGCCAGCAGAACCTCTGGCAAAGCGGTGGATATATCTGCACCAATCATGTGTCAGGCTTCCTTTTTCAATGGCCGGCTTCGTTGGTTTCGGTTCCGGAATGCGACTCCGGCTCGGCATGGGCGCCAGCTTCGCCGTGCGAAGCGGCTTCGACCGCCGGAGTTCCGGCTTCGGCATTCATCATCGCCTCTGGCGCGACGGGCGCCGCGATGCCGGCCTGATCCAGCAGGTTGTTGACCGAAGGACCGATAATATCGAGTACGAGCGACGGATAGACGCCCAGCAGGATCGTCATCACCACCAGCGGCGTCATCATCGCCTTTTCCCGGTTGTCCATATCCTTGATCGTCTTCAGGCTTTCCTTGATCAGATCGCCGAATATCACGCGGCGATAGAGCCACAGCGCATAGCAGGCCGACAGGATCACACCGAAAGTCGCCCCGAAGGCAACCCAGGTGTTGGCCTGAAAGGCGGCTGTCAGGGTCAGGAACTCGCCAACGAAGCCCGATGTGCCGGGCAGGCCGACATTGGCCATGGTGAACAGCATGAAGACCAGGGCATAGGCCGGCATCCGCACGACCAGACCGCCATAGGCGTCTATATCGCGGGTGTGCATCCGGTCATAGATCACACCGACCCCAAGGAAGAGCGCGCCCGAGATAAATCCGTGGCTCAGCATCTGGAAGATCGCGCCGTCGATACCCTGGCGGTTCACGGCGAAAATCCCGATGGTGACGAAACCCATATGCGCGACCGAGGAATAGGCGATCAGCTTTTTCATGTCCTCCTGCATCATCGCCACCAGCGAGGTGTAGATGATGGCGACGACCGACAGGGTCATCACGAAGGTCGAAAGAAGCTCGGTCGCATCAGGGAACATCGGCAGGCTGAAGCGCAGGAAGCCGTAGCCGCCCATCTTCAGCAGGATCGCGGCCAGAACCACGGAACCGGCCGTCGGCGCCTGCACGTGCGCATCCGGCAACCAGGTGTGCACCGGCCACATCGGCAGTTTCACCGCGAAGCTGGCAAAGAACGCCAGGAACAGCAGCGTCTGCATGCCGCCGACGATGTGGAACCCGAAGACGGCGATCGTGTCGGATGCGAACTCATGCGTCAGCAGGGTCGGAATATCCGTCGTACCGGCATCGACCCACATCGCGATCATGGCGACCAGCATCAGAACCGAACCGAAGAAGGTATAGAGGAAGAACTTGAAGGCCGCATAGATCCGGTCCTTGCCGCCCCAGATACCGACGATCAGGAACATCGGGATCAGGCCAGCCTCGAACACCACGTAGAACAGGACCAGATCGAGCGCACAGAACACGGCGATCATCAGGGTTTCCAGGATCAGGAACAGCATCCTGTATTCCTTGACCCGCGTATTAACGGTCCAGCAGGCCCCGATCACGATCGGCATCAGGAAGGTGGTCAGCATCACGAACAGCACGCTGATCCCGTCCACACCCATCTTGTATTTCAGGCCGGCCAGCCACTGGTATTCCTCGACCAGCTGAAAGCCCGGATTGGAGGAGTCGAACTCCGCCAATATCCCGAGTGAAATCAGGAAGGTCGCCATCGTCGTCGCCAGCGTCAGTATCTTGGCGTTGCGCTGCGCGGTTTCGTCCTCGCCCCGCAGCACGACGAACAGTATCAGCGCCCCGACAAGCGGCAGAAAGGTAACGAGTGAAAGCAGATTATCCATCAGTGGCTACCTCCGCTGATCGCGAACCATGTAACGAGAAGCGCCAGTCCGATGAACATGGCAAAGGCATAATGGAACAGATAGCCCGACTGTAACTGGTTCGCCTTGCGCGTCAGGTAGGGAACGATGCCCATAGCCAGCCCGTTCAGGAACCCGTCGATCACACGGCCATCGCCCTTCTTCCAGAGGAAGCGGCCCAGCGCCTTGGCGGGACGGACGAAAATGAAGTCATACAGCTCGTCGAAGTACCATTTGTTCAGCAGGAACTGGTACAGGCCATGCTGGGACTGCGCCAGTTTGGCGGGCGTTTCCGGCTTGGCGATGTAAAAGACGTAGGACAGGGCAAAACCCAAAACCATGGCAATGAACGGCGAGACCTTGACCCAGCTGGGCACGTCATGCGCGTCGTGGATCACGCTGTTGGTCTCGTGGTGCATATAAACCGAGTGGCCGAAGAACTCCTCGACCCCGTGGCCGAAGAACGGTTCGTACCAGATCATGCCGGCGAACACCGCGCCCAGCGCCAGAACGCCCAGCGGGATCAGCATCGTCAGGGGGCTTTCATGCGCGTGGTCATGCGTATGATGGTCGCCGCGCGCCTCGCCGTAGAAGGTCATGAATACCAGGCGCCAACTGTAGAAGCTGGTCATCGCGGCAGCAACGACCAGAACCCAGAAGGCGTACTGCGCCATGCCCGGACCGCCGGCGAAGGCACTCTCAATAATGGCGTCCTTGGACAGGTAACCGGCGAAACCGATATGGGTCAGCGGAATGCCAACACCGGTGATGGCAAGCGTGCCGATCATCATCGCCCAGAATGTGTAAGGGATTTTCTTACGCAGGTTGCCGTAGTTCCGCATGTCTTGTTCATGGTGCATGGCGGTGATCACCGACCCCGCGCCAAGGAACAGCATGGCCTTGAAGAACGCGTGCGTAAACAGGTGGAACATAGCAACCGGATAGGCGCCCACGCCGGCGGCGACGAACATGTAACCCAGCTGCGAACAGGTCGAATAGGCGATGACGCGCTTGATGTCGTTCTGCACCAGACCCACGGTCGCGGCGAAGAATGCCGTGGTCGCACCGATGAACATGATGAAATTCGGCGTGAACTCGGCATATTCGATCAGCGGCGACAGGCGGCAGACCATGAACACACCCGCGGTTACCATGGTCGCGGCGTGGATCAGCGCCGAAACAGGTGTCGGGCCTTCCATCGCGTCCGGTAGCCATGTGTGCAGGAACAACTGCGCCGATTTACCCATCGCGCCGATGAACAGCAGCATGGTGATGACCTCGATGGCGTTGACCTCCCAGCTCAGGAAATGCAGCTGGGTACGCGCCAGTTCCTCGGCGGCATGCGGGTTCAGAATCTCGGAGAAATTGATGCTGTCGGTCAGGAAGAACAAACCGAAGATACCCAGCGCAAAGCCGAAGTCGCCGACGCGGTTGACGACGAAAGCCTTGATCGCGGCAGCATTGGCCGAGGGCTTGCGGTAGTAGAACCCGATCAGCAGATACGATGCGACGCCCACGCCTTCCCAGCCAAAGAACATCTGCAACAGGTTGTCTGCGGTGACCAGCATCAGCATGGCGAAGGTGAAGAACGACAGATAGGCAAAGAAGCGCGGCTTGTAGCTCTCGCCCTCTTTCCACTGCGGATCGTCGGCCATGTAGCCCCAGCTGTACAAGTGTACCAGCGACGACACCGTGGTAATCACGATCAGCATGATCGTTGTCAGGCGATCGACCCGAATAGCCCAGTCAGTAGAGAGCGACCCGCTCTCGATAAACCGGAACAGGCTGATTACTTCGTCATGTTGGGCATCGAAGGTCAGGAAGGTCGCCCAGGACAGCAGCGCCGAAAGGAACAGCAAACCGGTGGAGACGACCAGCGCGGCCTTCTCGCCGATCATCTTGTAGCCGAAGCCACAGATCAGGCTGCCGACCAGCGGCGCGAATAGGAGTATGGTTTCCATGGGTTCGCTCAGCCTTTCATTACATTCACGTCTTCCACCGCGATCGTACCGCGGTTACGGAAGAAACAGACCAGAATTGCCAGACCGATGGCGGCCTCGGCCGCGGCGACTGTCAGTACAAACAGGGTGAAAACCTGCCCGGCCAGATCGCCCAGATGGGTCGAAAAGGCCACGAGGTTGATATTGACAGACAGCAGCATCAACTCGATCGACATCAGGATGACGATGACGTTTTTCCGGTTCAGGAAGATGCCGAAGATCCCGATCACAAACAGGATCGCGGCGACGGTCAGATAGTGTTCGAGAGTAATCATTTTACAACCCCTGCCCCGGTTTCACGTCTTTCAGTTCCATCGCGTCTGCCGGATCGCGCAGGATCTGGTACTGGATGTTCTGCCGCTTGATGTTCACCCGATGCCGCAGCGTCAGCACGATGGCGCCGATCATCGCGACCAGCAGGATCAGGCCGGCAGTCTGAAACAGATAGATATAGTCGGTATAGATCAGCTGCCCCAGCGCGGCGGTGTTGTGGGTTTCCATCATATCCGGCGTCACCGACTGGCGCAGATCCTGCGCCTCTTCGGCAAAGGTCCAGTGGCTGAATACCAGGCCGAGCTCGATCAAAAGGATCGCACCGATCAGAACGCCGACCGGCAGGTATTTCGCCATGCCGCCCTTGAGTTCCGTGAAATCCACGTCCAGCATCATCACGACGAACAGGAACAGCACCGCCACCGCGCCGACATAAACGATCGCCAGAAGCATGGCGACGAACTCCGCCCCCATCAGCACGAACATGCCCGCGGCGCTGAAAAATGTCAGGATCAGCCACAACACCGAATGTACCGGGTTGCGCGCAAGCACGACCAGCAGGCCGGACGCCACCGCGACAATCGCGAAAAGATAAAAAGCAAAGGCTGTAATGCCCATAATGTCAGTCCCTCGTCTATCCGCCTACCGGTACGGCGCGTCCAGTTCGATATTCTTGGCGATCTCTGCTTCC
>JBFFQS010000066.1:0-11745 GCA_041573315.1 Amylibacter sp.
AATCGGTCGGCGACACCACGATCCTGCTGATCCGCCATGCCGACAACCTCTACACGGTCTACAGCAACATTACCGGTGTAACGCTGGAAAAGGGCCAGAAGGTCAGC
Organism: Amylibacter sp.; assembly: GCA_041573315.1. Classification (GTDB taxonomy): domain Bacteria; phylum Pseudomonadota; class Alphaproteobacteria; order Rhodobacterales; family Rhodobacteraceae; genus Amylibacter. The sequence continues at coordinate 108 of JBFFQS010000066.1, forward strand.
CGTGGCCAGACCATCGGCAAGGTCGCCAAGGGCAACCCTTCGTTCCTGCATTTCGAGATACGCAAGGGCACCGAAAGCGTCGACCCCGCGCCCTACCTCTGATCCCACCACTCCAAATCTCTGGAAAAGCGCCCGCCGCCGGGCGCTTTTTTAATGAGGGATCGACAGCACGTCGGGAGTTGGATCGGTCAACACGGAACGACCGGGCAAAAGAAAGGCCGTCGTACCGCAGTGATGCGGGGGGGCTTACGACGGCCTTTGTTGGAGACTTACTGATAACTCAGGACCGACTTTACGGCCCGGCCACGCTACTATCTCCTGCGTTATTCACCCTGACTTACGAACCAAGGCGCACCACTGTAATGAAGCTACACCCAATTTATGGAAGATTTGTCGTGGCAAGGCTATAGCCCTAAGGTTTAGATAAGGGCATGCAATCCCGAGCATTAGACGGCTATAACTTTAGTTTACAGGCGCTGAAACAGCCCTAAACCCTTCAAAGTATGAACAAAAAATTTCAGACGAGTTCCTGGTCGGCATTTATCAGCAAATCCTCGACCAGAACCGACAAAAGCTGCGTGCGGCCCGTTACTTCGGCCTTGCGGTAAATACCGTTGCCCTGCGCCTTGACCGTCCCCTCGCTGGTCTTGCGAATCTTCGCGATCTCGGCGGTGGAAAACCCCTTGATCGACAGCCATGCCACTTCTTTTTCGGCCGGTGTCAGGCGCCAGTTGGAGAAATGCTCTTCGACCACCTCGTTGAAGGCACCGGAGGCCGTACGGATCGCCAGCTCGGCCCGCTCGGAATGCTCACGCGCCTTCAGCACTGCCCGGATGCCCAGAAACGCGCCGAGCAGCAGGCCGAGGCTCGCGCCGATCTCCAGCACCTCGCGCGCCTGCCAGTCGACATAGACCAGCGTCACGCCCGTGAAAGAGGAGCTCAGGTCGATCAGGAAGAACAACGCGCAAAAGGTTTGCACGAAGACCACAAGCCAGATGAAGATGCCGCGCTCGATCATTCGGGGGACGGACCCGCCCTCCTTTCGATCTGCGTTCCGCCGGTATCGGCGTGAACACGCTGCATTCGATATTTCACTCTGTCACTCCTGCCCGTATCGTCCTCTTGGACCTGTTTTTTTTGCCTGTTTGCGCCGAACCCGAAAGCCTGCCGATCAGCCGGCGACTATTCGGCGGCACCTGTTCCCAGTTTCATTTGTTATTGCCGGAATTGCCCTTGCCATCGGAATTGCCCTTGCCATCGGAATTGCCCTTGCCGTTTCCGGAATTGCCCTTGCCACCGGAATTGCCTTTGCCTTTGTTGCCGCCGTCGCGGCCACTTCGAAAGCTGCGTACGTCCGCGCCAAGTATCTGGGTGACTTGCGACAGAAAGCTCTCCTCATCTATCGCGAATATGACGTCCCGCAGGATAACACCGGTCACCGGATTATAGACGGTCTGCCTGCGCTTGCTGTTGTTCTTGGAATCGATCTGGATGCGGCGCAGCAGCGTCGTCTTGATCGATTCGATGCGAAAGCCCTCGGACTTGATTCGCGAGATCAAAGCCTTGCCAACAGCGTCGTCCGCAGCCGCGAACGCCGTCGAGCCCCAGAACACCAAGGCGATAAGTGCTATTGCAAACCTGATCATGATTTCTCGTAGGCTTTGAATGTGGCAAAAAAGCGGACGTTAACGCTTTTTCCCGGCAATTTTCGGTCCTGTTTCAATGTGAATGAAAAGAGGGGGGCGAACCGGCACGTTCAGTGTGTAGGGGGCTAACGTGCCGGTTCTTTGTGGGTTGGCTGTAATTGCCTCGCCTCTTCCGCGATAGCGGAAACTTCATGCTTCTTAAGGAAACACCCTTTGGGGGGGGTGGGGGTTTCCAATGCACCTTATGAATGGCTTATTACTGATCTTGAGGGATCAGCCACTCACGAACTCACCTTGGTTTCGAAATTTGTTCGAAAAAAGGCAGGTTTGCTTGATTTTCGCATCAAAACCCGCCTCATAAACCAAAGTTTAGAAAATCATACATGACAAGCGGGTAAATAATCAATCAATTTCCGGAAATCCTGCGCCAGGTAGGTAAAATTTTGCCTAGCTTTTTCGAATCCCACGATTCTTTTTGCGGATTGCAAGCCGCCTCACAGCGAAACGCCCCGTCTGCCGGCCAGATCGACGACATATTGCCAGGCTACGCGGCCCGAACGGCTGCCCCGTGTCTGCTGCCACTCAATGGCTTCGGCACGCAATTCGTCTTCTGCGATATCCAGACCGTAGGCATCGCAATATCCGCGAATCATTTCCAGGTACTGGTCCTGGCTACAGGGGTGGAACCCGAGCCACAGACCAAAGCGATCCGACAGGGAAACCTTTTCCTCGACAGCTTCGGACGGGTTGATCGCGGTCGAGCGTTCGTTCTCGATCATGTCGCGCGGCATCAGATGCCGCCGGTTCGACGTTGCATAGAAAACCACGTTGTCCGGCCGGCCCTCGACCCCGCCGTCCAGAACCGCCTTCAGCGATTTGTAATGCGTGTCGTCCTGATCGAAGCTCAGGTCGTCGCAAAACAAAATGAACCGCCCGTTGGAATTGCGCAGCACGTGCAGCAACCGTCCGATGCTCGGCAGGTCGTCGCGCTGAACCTCGACCAGCTTCAGGCCGCCGTATTTCTGAACCAGACGCCCGTGCACCGCCTTGACCAGCGATGACTTCCCCATGCCGCGCGCGCCCCACAACAGCACATTGTTGGCGGGCAGTCCCTTGGCGAACTGCTCCGTATTCGACAGCAGGATATCGCGCGGACGCTCCACGCCCAGCAGCAAGTCCAGATCGACGCGGTTGACGCGCGCCACCGGATCGAGCCGTTCGGGCGCGATATGCCAGACAAAGGCCTCGTGGCGCGACAGGTCGGGGGTTTCAAATGGTCTGGGGCTGATACGTTCCAGCGCCTCGGCGATGCGGGTCAGTGCGTCTTCGTTCACGATGATGGTCTTCCCTATTCGCCTGCCTTGGCCTCGTCCTCGTCGTCGTAATAGCCCTCTGCCCGCAAGCGCGCTTCGCGTTTGTTTTCGACCGAAGCCACCAGAAAGATCGATATTTCGTAGAGCAGGTAAACCACGGTGAACAGGATCACCTGGGTGATGACATCCGGCGGCGTGACGACCGCGGCCAGCGTCAGTATGGCGACGACCGCGTATTTGCGCATCCGGCGCATTGCCTCGGCGGTGACGATGCCCGCCATGCCCAGCAGCGTCATCAGTACCGGCAACTGGAAACACAGGCCGAAGGCAAAGATGAACTTCAGCGTGATATCGAGGGATTCGCGCACCGAGCCGAGGAAGAACGTCGCCAGTTCCTCGTTCTGGACATCGACCGGGTCGCTGCTTGTCATCAGGTCCGTGATCGACGGCAGCAGGTCGGAAAACCCGATGAAGAAATTCATCGCCAGCGGCGTCACGACATAATGGGCAAAGGCCGCACCGGCCAGAAACAGCACCGGCGAGGCGATGATGAATGGCAGAAAGGCCCGCTTTTCGTTCTTGTAGAGACCCGGCGCCACAAAGCGCCACATCTGGTGCGCGATCACCGGAAACGCCAGCGCCAGACCGCCAAGAACCGCGATACGGAACAGGACAAAGAACTTCTCCTGCGGCGCGGTAAAGATCAGGCGGGGGTCCTGTCCCAGATTGCGCAGGGTCTCCGCGATCGGCTGGACCAGAAAGTTAAGCAGCGGCTCGGCGACAAAGAAACAAGCCATCATGGCGATGACAAAAGCCGCCAGAGACCACATGATCCGGGTCCGCAACTCGGCCAGATGCTCGATCAACGGCGCAGAGCTCGCCTCCATTTCGTCGTCGGGCGTCGCGTCGCTCATGTCACGGCTTTCTTAGGCGCGGGCTTTTTGGCGGCCGGTTTCTTTGCTGCGGGTTTTTTGGCCGCCGGCTTCGCTGCGGCTGGTTTTTTTGCGGCCGGTTTGGCAGCGGCCGACTTCGACGCCGCCGGTTTCTTGGGGGCGGCTTTGTCCTCGACGGGTTTTGCGCCGGCCTCGGTCTTTTTCTCCGCGCCGCTGACGGGTTTGGCCTCGGCCGACGGGGTCGGCATGGCGTTCTCCCAGTTGTCCAGGCCCATGGTCTTGCCGCTGGCGGCATCGTTGAAGGATTTCTTGATGTCCGAAACGCCGCTCTCGTCCGCGGCGTCGTTCATGGCGCGCTGGAAATCGCGGGCCATGCCGCGTGCCTTCCCGACCCACTGGCCAAGCGAGCGGAACAGTTTCGGCAAATCCTTTGGTCCGACGACGATCAGCGCGACAATGCCGATCACCAACAGCTCCGACCACCCGATATCAAGCATGGCTTACCCCTTGGAGGACGAAATCAGGCTTCGTCTTTTTCCTTGGACGGCGTGACGTCCTTGGCGGTCTCGGACGCATCTTCCAGCTCGTTCTTGCCTTCGTTCACGCCTTTCTTGAAGGCGGTGATGCCTTTGCCGACTTCGCCCATCAGGGACGAGACCTTGCCACGGCCGAACATGACCAGAACGACAACCGCAATCAGCAACAAGCCCGGCAAGCCTATGTTCTGGATAAACAGGGGCAGAATAGGTGTCATGGAATTCTCCTTAATTCTTGTGCCGACGCGCGGTCACATTATTTCAACCAAACATCTATTGGGTTTTGTAACTGTTTCAAAGCCCAATTTGATCACATAGCCGACAATATCAGCGGATTCCGGCCTTTTATTGTCGGTATCCCGCCCCTCACGCTCCGCCTGATGTCCGCTGCGGCGGATTAATCGCGGTCCGACCGGAATACGAAACAACGGTCGCGGCGCACTGACAGCCACATCGGCGTTCCCGGTTTTGGCAGAAAGACACCCGGAACAGTTACCTTTAACATAGTACCGTCGGCATCCATTGCAAACTCGACCAGCGAATGCCCCCCCATGAACCGCGCGCGATGCACCTGCGCGCGCGCCGGCACCCCGTCGGTCGACGTCGGCAGAGGCCCGCGCCCCTGCCGGTCGAAGTCGATTTTCAGATGCTGCGGGCGGATCACGATATTGACCGGCGTGCCATTCGGCAGGCCCGGCGTCAGGAATTGCCCGAAGGGCGTGTCGGTCAGCGCGTCATGCACCACGCCCGGTATCACGTTGATGTCGGAAAAGAACGCCGCCGCCCTGCGGTCCATCGGCGCGTTATAGATGTTGTAGGGCGCGCCGGACTGCACGATCCGCCCGTCGCGCATCAGTGCGATATTGTCGGCCATCCGCATAGCCTCCGCCGGTTCGTGCGTGACCAGCAGAACGGCGGTATCCTCGGCCTTCAACAGTTCCAGCGTCGCATCCCGCACATCGTCGCGCAGCCGGTCGTCAAGGCCGGAAAACGGCTCGTCCATCAGCAGGACCTGCGGCCGCGGAGCAAGGGCGCGGGCCAGCGCAACGCGCTGCTGCTCGCCGCCGGATAGCTGGTGCGGGAATTTCCGCCCGTATCCGGTCAGTTCGACCTTTTCCAGCAACTCCCCTACACGGCGGTCACGCGCCGCCTTGGACCCTTTCAGGCCGAAGCCGACATTGCCGGCGACATCCAGATGTGGGAACAGCGCGAAATCCTGAAACATCAGGCCGATGTTGCGGGCCTCGGGCGGCATGTGGATATGGTCATCCGACACGATCACCCCGTTGACCAGCACGGTGCCTTGGTCCTGACGGTCCACGCCTGCGGCGATGCGCAGCGTCGTGGACTTGCCGCAGCCCGACGGCCCCAGCAGGCAGGTCACCTCGCCCGCGTGCAGTTTGATCGACAGGTGATCGACCACGGTGCGCCCGTCGAAGCGGCGCACGATATCGCGCAATTCCAGTCTTATTGTCGGTTCCTGCACCGGAGCCTCACCTCAAAGCAACGTCTACCTGAGCGATTTGATCAGGTTTAATTGCCCCTATCAGGCTCCGGCGCGGCCCGCAAGTTTGCTTTTGCCCGCAACCCCCAACAGTCCGGCCAGAAAACCGGCGAGCAGCACAGCGATACAGATATACAGCAACTGGTCGTATTTATGCGCCACAGGCAGCGGCGCGAACAGGGCGCTCACGACCCCGCTGTCGCGATACAGATAGGCCGAGGCCCCCGACATCGCGGCGCTCCATGCCACCAGATAGGACCAGCGCGGCACCACGCGGCCTGTGAAAAACGCGATCCCCAGCACCGGGGCCAAAAACATCGAGGCGGTTCCCGTCACCGCCACCGCGTCGAAAAGCGTCTTGTTGTCCCACAGCGTCAGCAAAGCGCCGCCGACCATGAAGGCCACCATAACGATGCGCCCGTTTCCAACCGTGCGCGGCGCGATCCGCAACTCGTCGATCACCAGTCGCGCCGAGGACGCCAGCGCACTGTCCAGCGTCGAGACAGCGGACACCAGCAGGCTGGCCGCGATCAGGAAATAGATGGCAGGGCCGAACATCACCGCCCACGTCCCCAACAACTGGTTCTGATACTCCGCTCCCATCAGCCCCGCCTGAATGCCGAACATTCCAAAGCCGAAAATGCACAGCGACGACAGCCAGAACGCGTGCAGAAAGCTGGCATTGGTCCGGGCGGGATTTGCGATGAACCCGCGATCCATCATCACCGGATCATGCGCCGGATACGAAAACACTTGCAGGAAAGCCACCGCCAGCAGAACCCAGCCGGGCCGCGCGCCCTGCTCATGCACGCCCTGCGCCGCGAAGACGGCGGAAAAGCTGAACTCCGGCCCCGTCACCATAACGACGAACGCCACTGAAAACACCACCAGGAACACCGCCATCTGCAACACGTCCGTCCGCAGGCTGGCCCGCAAGCCGCCCAGCGCCGAATAGACCAAACCGAACAGCGCCAGCGCCACGATCGCGCCGGTTCCGGCCCAGCCGGTCGCCGGAAAGGCCGCCGAAAAGATCAGCCCGACGACGATCAGGTTTGCGAAAACCTCGGACAGCAGGCGCAAAGCGACGACGATATTATAGGTGACATGGCCCGTGGCCCCGAAATGCGCGCCCAGCCAGCCCTGCACCGACCGCGCGCCGCCCTCGCGCATCCGCGCGATGATATAGCCGCCGGTCAAGAAACTCAGGTAATAGGCCATATAGGCCAGCGTTCCGGCCACGCCGTAGAAATAGCCGAGAATGGCCGAATTCATCAGCGACCGCGCGAAAATCCATGTCGTGACCTGCGACAGAACCAGCGTCCACAGCCCCGGCTCGTCGCCATGGCTGTCCGCGCCGTCGTAAAACCCGGCCACGGTCGCCCGGCGCGACACCAGCGCCAGACTTCCCAGCAGGATCACCCCGACGAAAACCACCAAAGACCAGGGGTTTAGAAACAAACTCATCGCGCACTCCCGCTTTTTTCCTCAAACCGGAGTAGCGGCAGCCGGATCGAAATGACAGCGATGAAACCTGTTTTGACGGCAAAGTGAAACCGCGTGTGCGGCGGCGTGAACCGTGTTCCGCCGCGCTCAGATCGTCGCGTTCACCTGCCCGCCGTCCAGCAGGATGTTTTGCCCGACGATGAAACCGGCATGCTGCGAACACAGAAAGGCGCAGGCCGCGCCGAACTCCGCCGCCGTGCCATAGCGGCCCGCCGGAATATTGCGGTAGCGCCGCGCCCGCGCCTCGTCGCGCGAAATCCCCTTCGATTTCATCAGATTGGCCTCCAACGACGTGGCGCGGTCGGTATCATGGGCGCCCGGTAACAGGTTGTTGATGGTCACGCCCTTTCCCGCCACCTGCCGCGAGGTGCCCGCGACATAGCCTGTCAGGCCGGTGCGCGCCGCGTTCGACAGGCCCAGCGTGGCGATCGGCGCCTTGACCGACTGAGAGGTAATATTGACCACACGGCCCCAGCCGCGCTCCATCATGCCGGGCAGGACCGCCTTGATCAGCGCGATCGGCGTCAGCATATTGGCGTCCAGCGCCTTGATGAAATCCTCGCGGTCCCAGTCCGACCACATACCAGGCGGCGGACCGCCCGCGTTGGTCACCAGAATATCGACATCGCCGGCGGCGGCCAGAACCTCTGCCTGCCCCTCCGGCGTGGTGATGTCGCAGGCCACCGCCGTCACCGCGACGCCATGCCCGCGCAGCCTCTCCGCCGCGTCCTGCAAAGGCCCGTCGGTCCGCGCACAGATCACCAGATCGACGCCCGCCTGTGCCAGTTTTTCGGCACAGCCGAAGCCCAGCCCCTTGGAAGCCGCGCAAACGATAGCCTTCCTGCCGTTGATCCCCAGATCCATAGTCACTCTCCAAATTCGGTCGGCGCTACCCTAATCTATGCACCGCCGATGAAAAGCGCTATTTCTGGCAGGGCGCCATGACCGCTCCCGCCCGGAAGCGGCAACACGAAAACAGTAGGAGCCGATGACCGATCCCGACAGCAGCCCCGAGTTGCCGCCCGCGCAGGACAAAGCCGATATCCTGTTCTTCCCGCCCTACCTGTCGATCGCGGCGCCCCTACTGGCGATAGCGCTCGAGTTCGTCGCGCCACTCGGCCTCTTGCCGGGCTGGTCCAATCCGCTGACATTCTTGACGGGACTGGTGCTCCTCTGCCTCGCCGGATGGCTGGAGGTCACCGCCACCCGCAGTTTCGCGGCGGCGCAAACCAACGTCAATCCGCGCCGCCCCGCGCTCACCGTGGTCCGCAAAGGGCCCTACAGGTTCACGCGAAACCCGATGTACCTCGGCATGGTGCTGTTGAACCTGGGCCTGACATTGACGTTCTCGCTCGACTGGGGCGTGCCCATCGCCGTCCTGCTCTGGGCAGCGCTGCACTGGGGCGTTGTCCTGCGCGAGGAAGCTTACCTGACCGGAAAATTCGGTGAAGACTACGAGGCGCTTTTGAAATCCACTCGCCGCTGGCTCTGACCCGCCTAGCGGCCGCTACGTTCGACCAGCGTCGTGATGGTGCGCAGCGCGGTCTGCAAATCCAGCAACAGCGAGTGCCGCTTCAGGTAGAACAGGTCGTAGGACAGCTTGGTCGACGTCCGCTCCAGGTCGATCCCGCCCCTGGGCGCATCGGTTTCGTTGATCTGGGCCCAGCCTGACAGGCCCGGCTTGATAAAATGCCGCGTCGAATAGAATGGGATTTTTTCGGCATAGACCTTGGCCAGCGCCGGCATCTCGGGCCGCGGCCCGATAAACGACAGGTCGCCCTTCAGCACGTTGATCAGCTGCGGCAGCTCGTCGATCCGCGATTTGCGCAGAAAGGCCCCGATCCGCGTGTCCACAAGCTCGCTTTTCAGCGCCTTGTCGCCGCTGTCCGCCCCGTTCTTGGTGCGGTACTTGTACAGGTGGATCACCTTGTTGAACCGGCCCACGCGCTCGGTCTTGTAGAAGATCGGCCCGCCGTCCTCCAACTTGATCGCCAGCGCCACAAAGGGAAAGATCGCCAGGCTCGGCACCGCCAGGATCAGGGCCATCACGACGTCGATGATCCGCTTGGACACCTCGTAGAACGGCGCCCGCGACTGCGAGACATTGGCCAGGAACCAGTCATGGTTCAGCGACCGGCAGGATACCCTGTCAAAGGTCTCTTCATAGACCTTGTTGAAATCGAAGAACGAAAACCGGAATTTCAGGAATGCGTGGTCAAAGATCGACGGCAGCAACTCGTCGATATGCGGGCTGCCGAGGTCGGCGACGATGACCTTGATATCCTCGTCGCGGATGAATTTCATCAGGTGCAGGATCAGGTGCTTGTCTTCCTCGATGTCCTTCGCCGTGATCACCCGCGCGAAGTAGTAGCTGTAGCGCTCCTGATTGCTGTTGACCTCGGACACCAGCTCGTCCGCCGCCTCGCCATCCGCCAGCAGCAGCGCCTTCAGCTGGTCTTTCGTCGTCAGGCTGGGGAACAGGTAGACACGCCAGACGGTCAGCAGCCCCAGCGAGATCACGACGAAGATCGACAGAATCCACTGCGGCGTGGAGCCGCCGGGCAGCAGGAACAGGAACACGATGCCGACGACGAGGTTTAGCAGCTGCGTCTTGACCAGCCGTATCTGCAGGCTCTTTTTCAGGAACGTGGTGTGCTTGCCATAGAGCCCCGCCAGATAGAACACGAAGATCCAGATCAGCGACATCAGCGCGAACGGCCCGAGGTATTCGGTAAACCGCTCCATCGGCGGCCATGTCAGGTAGCGCACGAATGGCGTGGCGATATAGGCCACGATCAGGATCACCACATCCCCCGCGAGCAGCAAGGCCAGCTCTCTGGTGCGTTCTCCCAGCATTTCAATTCACCCCGACTAAAGACATAACCCCGGACCTGCCCGTCCGGATATGAATACACACTATGTTCAAAATTTTAATTAAATAAATCGAAAAACTTTCATATGGTTACCGGCCTGCACCGGTCCCGCCACAGCAGCCCGCCGCCGGGGGAGCACGACTCCTCTCTGCGGCTGACAGGCGATCATCGCCGTCGAAGGCGGGGATCGGCAGGCGCAATCCGGAAAACTCCTTCTACATCGGGGACACAATGGCTAAGGTGGCCGAAAGGCACCGCGTTCGGACGCACGACAATCAAAAGGATCAGGCATGCCAGAGCTTACGTTTGCGCAAATTCACGACGCCACCAAATCTGCGCTGACGGCACATGGCGCGGGTGAATGGCAGGCCGGGGAGGTGGCGAAAGCCACTGCCCATTCCGAGATGCACGGCAACGTGATCTGCGGGCTTCAGTATGTCGAAAGCTACTGCCTGCAACTGGCCTCGGGGCGTGTGGACGGCAAGGTCGAACCAGAGGTCAGCCAGCCCCGCGACGCGGCGATCCTGTCGGATGCGCAATGCGGCTTTGCCCAGCCGGCCTTTGCGGCGGCGCGCGACAGGGCGCTGGAACTGGCCCGCCGGACGGGCATCGCCATGCTGGCGGTGGCGCGCAGCCACACCTGCACGTCGCTTGGATATTTCACCGAACAGATCGGGCAGGCCGGCCTGATCGGCATCGGGTTCACCAATGCCTCGCCGGTCGTCGCCGCGCCGGGGGGCAAGAACCGCGTGATCGGCACCAATCCGATTGCCATGTCGGTGCCGGACGGAAAAGGCGGCCTGGCCGTTCACTTCGATTTCTCGACCTCCGCGGTGGCTCTGGGCAAGATAACGATGGCCAAATATGCCGGAGAGAAGATCCCCAAGGGCTGGGCCGTGGATGAAAACGGCAAGCCGACGACCGACCCCGAAACCGCGCTGCGCGGTTCGCTGTGCAGCGCCGGAGGCCACAAGGGCTGGGGGCTGGGGATACTGGTCGAGATGATGGCCGCCGGAATGACCGGTTCGGTGAACTCGCTGGACGTCGGAGGGCTGAAGCTGCCCGACGGTCCGCCCCACAGGCTCGGGCAGATGTATATCCTGATGGACACCCACAGTTTCACCGACCAGTTCGACGCGCGGCTTGCCCGCCTCGCCGAAGCCGTGGCGCAGGACGAGAACGCCCGCATGCCCGGCCAGAGGCGCCGCCCCGCCGAAAAGGTCAGCGTCCCGGACGCCTTGTGGGACAAGATCGGAACGCTCGGCTCTCGGGCCTGATCCCCCGCCGCCCCGAAACATTGCCATTTTTCAGAGCCTGTGCGTAAGTGGCGGCATCAACGTCCGAAGGCACAGAGCAGCATGGCAAATCAG
>JBFFQS010000067.1:0-11693 GCA_041573315.1 Amylibacter sp.
AAATCGCACTGTTATATGCGAGGCCGCAGCAGAATTGTTGCTTATGTTCCGGCGTAGCTCAGCGGTAGAGCAGTTGACTGTTAATCAATTGGTCGTAGGTTCGATCCCTACCGCCGGAGCCATATTTCTCCAAAAAGAAAATTGGATATGGCAGGCCCGTTGAGGCAGGCCGTGGCCCTGACTCCAATCCCTCCGAGACATTTTTGTCAGAATCTGTTAATTTTCTAAAATATGAGCGGTGTTTTCGACTGAACGGTTTAGAGCTTTCAGAACGCGGCCAGAATTGCCATGCCAGAGCATGCACGTCTCTGTGTGGCCAAGAAATAAGCGGTGCCTTAGCAAGGCCGGACCGAAACAGTGATCCGCTATTGATTGCTTGTCTTTGGCTTCGGTTGGGCTTAAGCGGTTTGTCTATGAATATCATTGAAAAAACATCCGAATTATCGGCATTCTGCGAGAAATGCGGTCAATTTGATTTTGTCACCGTCGATACTGAGTTTCTGCGGGAACGCACATACTACTCCAAGCTCTGCCTTATCCAGATGGCCTATCCGGGCGAAACGGACGAGAGTGCCGCGCTGATCGACGTCTTGTCGCCGGAGCTGGACCTGGACCCGTTGTTCCGCCTGTTTCAGGATCGCAGCGTGGTAAAGGTTTTTCATGCAGCGCGTCAGGATCTGGAAATATTCTTTGTAGACCGCAAGGTTTTTCCAGAGCCGTTCTTTGACACGCAAATCGCGGCGATGGTCTGCGGTTTTGGCGATCAGGTTGGCTATGAGACGCTTGTGCGCTCAATCGCAAAGGCGTCCGTGGACAAATCCTCGCGGTTTACCGACTGGAGCCACCGTCCGCTTACGGAAAAGCAAAAATCCTATGCCATCGGTGATGTGACGCATCTGCGCCAGATATACTTGCACCTGGTTGAAAAGCTGAGAAAGACAAACCGCTTCGACTGGGTGGAAGAGGAACTGGCCGGTCTGACCGATCCCGTGACCTATGCCGCCGCGCCGGAAGATGCGTGGAAACGGGTAAAAACCCGCAACACGTCGCCGAAGATGCTGGCGGTCGTCAAGGAACTGGCGGAGTTCCGGGAGGCCTATGCCCAAAAAAACGATATTCCGCGCAACCGCGTCTTTAAGGACGAAGCTCTTTTGGAGCTTGCCGCCACCAAGCCGTCGGATATCAATGCTCTGGGAAAATCCCGACTGCTGCTGCGCGAGGCGCGGCGCGGCCCGATCGCCGAAGGCATACTGGCCGCTGTCAGGAAAGGCGTAAATTGTGATCCAAAGAACTATCCAATGGCGCCTTACAGGAAGAGCAATCACAATAAAAACGAGGGCTTGCAGGAGCTGCTTAAGGTTCTGCTGAAAGCCACTGCCGAGAAATCAAATGTCGCCCACCGACTGATTGCAACCACGGCGGATATCGAGAGCATCGCGTCAGGTGAAACGGACGTCAGGGCCTTCAGCGGATGGCGCTACAAGATTTTCGGAAAAGAAGCGGAGCGCCTGATCAACGGCGAGATCGCATTGACCGTAAAAGGCTCCAGCGTTACCCCGGTTGCCTTGGAGCTTAATTCCGGATCGTGATCTGGTTCTGAGCCGCAACAACGCGCAGCGCTCTTACGGACTTCAGCGTGATCTGTGAAATAAAGACGCCCACCACGATGTCTCGCGACCGGTCTGTATTGGCCGCAAGCGGAAACTGGGGCGGTTTGCCGCGCAATTCAAAGGTCAGCATGCCGGTTTCATCCGGCAAACCATCGTTGGTCTCGCTTAGCTCCACATCGTAATAGCCCTGCACATTGGTCTTGCCGGTTGCGCGCAGGATGATCCCGTTGCGGGTCGGCTCGGCGCGGAGTTCCGTGACGGTTGCGATCAATTCGCGCCCGTCGGGAATGCGCGCGGAAGTGACCAGAGACTCTTCTGGCGGCGGGCTGCGCCGGAAAGGATTCAGGCTGGAAACCGAGCCGCTGCCGGAACAATTGGCCAAAAGACTGATCGTAGCGACCGATAGGATGATTTTCTTCATCAAGCGACTCCCCTGCATTAATGTCATGGATAGACAATGAGCCGCTCAAAGAAAAGCCTCCAGCGGATTATTCGCGGATTATCCCTAGACCTTTGCAGCGTTCATGCATAGTTCATCTGGTAAATGGCTGACGGAAGCAAGATGACCGATAAATTTGAAGATATTGCCGAAAATTTCGAATTCCTCGACGAATGGGAGGATCGCTATCGCTACGTGATCGAACTGGGCAAGGACATGCCGCCGCTGGACGAGGCATTGCGGGTGCCTGCCACCAGGGTGCACGGCTGCGCATCTCAGGTCTGGATCGTGCCGCATATCGAGGGCAAGGGTCCGGACGCGCGGTTCACATTTGATGGCGACAGCGACGCGATGATCGTGCGCGGGCTGATCGCGATCCTGCACGCGCTGTTCAGCGGGCAGACCGTCAAGCAGGTTCTTGAAACCGATGCTTTGGCCGCTTTCAAACGGCTGGGACTTGACCAGCACTTGTCGGCGCAGCGTTCCAACGGTTTGCGTGCGATGATCGAGCGCATTCATGGCCTGGCTGCGCGGGCAGCGGGAAGCTAACGGTCATATGAACGGAATTCATAATTTAGATGATAATTATCAATTTGTTCACTGCAGCATAATCCCCTAAACAACAATTGAGTGCCGGACCGCGGAACTCTCATCGAAGGAAGAGACACGTATGTCTGAAAAGCTATTGCAACTGCTTGACCGTCAGGGCTGGGTCCTGGCGGATGGGGCTACTGGAACGAACCTGTTCAACATGGGTCTACAATCGGGCGATCCGCCGGAGTTCTGGAATGTCGACAAACCGGAACTGATAGAAAAGCTATACCGTGGCGCCGTCGATGCCGGATCGGACCTGTTCCTGACCAACAGTTTCGGGGCCAACGCTTCGCGGTTGAAACTGCATAATGCGCAGAACAGGGTGCGTGAACTGTCCAAAGCCGCCGCTGAGATCGGCCGCGAAGTGGCCGACAGCCAGTCGCGCCCCGTCATCGTTGCCGGTTCGATGGGGCCGACGGGCGAGATCATGGGAGAGGTCGGAACGCTGACGCACGAGGTTGCCGTGGAAATGTTCGAGGAACAGGCCGCCGCGCTGATCGAGGGCGGGGCGGACCTGTTGTGGGTCGAAACCATCTCTGCGCCCGAGGAAATGGCTGCTGCTGCCGAGGCCATCAGCAATGTCGGTGCGTCCTGGTGCGGCACGATGAGTTTCGATACCGCCGGACGTACCATGATGGGCGTCACCTCTGCCGATATGGTAAAGTTTATCGACGGTCTGGACTATCAGCCTCTGGGTTTCGGGGCTAACTGCGGCACCGGGGCGTCCGACTTGCTGCGTACGGTTCTGGGCTTTGTCGAGGCCGGAGCCAAACTGCCGATAATTGCCAAGGGCAACGCGGGCATCCCGAAATATGTCCACGGCCACATCCACTACGACGGCACGCCGGAATTGATGGCGGATTATGCCGTTTTGGCACGTAACTGCGGCGCGCGGATCATCGGCGGTTGTTGCGGGACCGCGCCCGAGCATCTGATGAAAATGCGGGAGGCGCTGGACACGCAACCGATCAGCGACAAGCCAAGTCTGGAAGAGATCGTCGCGAAACTGGGCGATTTTTCTTCGGCGAATGACGGAACCGGCGATAATGTCGCAAAACGGCGCGGAACGCGTCGCAGGGGCGGTCGCTGAGCCGGAAAACGGGTTACAGGTCGGATTACGTGTGTCGTTTGTCGCAATCCGATAAGCAAATTTTGGGAAAAACCAAGATTTACAAAGCAGGAACGACGTCGCGGTTCGCCGCGCAAAATTAGGAATGTGCCAATGTCCGATGAAGAAGACGACATCATCCTCGCCGATATGCCAGACGAAGAGCTGGTGCCTCAAATGCATGACGACCTGTATGACGGCATGGCCGAAGAGATCAAGGAAGGGGTGAATATCCTGCTGGAACGCGGCTGGACCCCCTACAAGGTTCTGACCGAAGGTCTGGTCGAGGGTATGCGCATCGTCGGGATCGATTTCCGCGACGGCATCCTGTTCGTGCCGGAGGTTCTGCTGGCGGCCAACGCGATGAAGGCGGGGATGGCGATCCTGAAGCCTCTGCTTGCCGAGACCGGCGCGCCGCGTCTGGGCAACATGGTGATCGGAACCGTCAAGGGCGATATCCACGACATCGGCAAGAACCTCGTCACCATGATGATGGAAGGCGCCGGTTTCGAGGTGCGAGACCTCGGCATCAACAACTCGGTCGAGAGCTATATCGAGGCGCTCAACGAAGGCGATGTGGATATCCTGGGCATGTCGGCTCTGCTGACGACGACCATGCCGTACATGAAGGTTGTGATCGACACGATGGTCGAACAAGGCATGCGCGACGATTACATCGTTCTGGTTGGCGGCGCGCCGCTGAACGAGGAGTTCGGAAAAGCCATCGGCGCCGACGCCTATTGCCGCGACGCCGCTGTCGCTGTGGAGACCGCAAAGGAATTCATGGCCAAGAAGCACAACCAGATGGGTGCCGGGGCCTGATATATGCTTGTCGATGACAAGACATTAACAGAACAAGGTTTGGACGCGCCCGAGGATCACTCCGGGCGCGTCCTCGTTCTGGCCTGTGGCGCACTGGCGCGAGAGATATTGGCGCTGATCGAGATGAATGGCTGGTCCCATATGGACCTGACCTGTCTGCCGGCGAAGCTGCACCTGTATCCCGAGAAAATTACCGGGGCCGTCGCGCAAGCCGTGGAAAAACACCGTCCGCACTATAGCCGCATCTTTGTCGCATACGCCGACTGCGGCACCGGCGGACAATTGCAGGAGAAATGCGCGGAACTTGGCGTGGAGATGATCGAAGGCCCGCACTGCTACAGTTTCTTCGAGGGCAACGCCGCGTTTGCCGAAAAAGCCGAGGAAGAATTCACGGCCTTTTACCTGACCGACTTTCTGGTCAAGCAGTTCGACGCTTTTGTCTGGCGTCCGATGGGGCTGGACCGGCATCCGGAACTGCGTGACATGTATTTTGGGAATTACACGAAGCTGGTTTATCAGGCGCAAGTGGACGATCCGGCGCTGGATGTGAAGGCGCGAGGCTGCGCCGAGCGTCTGGGGCTGGAATACGAACGCAGGCTGACCGGATACGGTGATCTGGAAACGGCGCTGGTAAGGCTCAGGTAGCATGCCTTGAAGCAAGGCGCGGTGCGAACCGCAATGACCCCGGATCAGCCGCCGTGTATGAAACCCATCCGTGCTTTGCCCGGGCGGTACCGCTAACGGATTCACGGAACACGGCATTTTGGATCGTGGCTGGTTCCCGCGCGAAACGTCTTCTCAGCAAGTTGCGCTGTTACGTCTTCTGGGTGTCCTGTGCGGACATTTCGAAGGACTGTACGGCCCAGGGTATCGCGCGGATGACGGATGCCCTGGGGTCCTGTTCTTGGAAGCGCAAGTTTCGGTTCAGGATTTATTCATAGTCGGAATACCGCACGTGATGGGCACCTGTGAACGGGTTAAAATCAGACAGCGTAGCGCCTGCTAACGGCGCGGTCGAAGATGCACGGTTGCCAAAATACATGCGAAAGCCGAGCGTAAGAGATTCCTTGCTCCACTTTTCGTCTTCTTCAACCTCTTTTTCCAGGCTGCCCTGATAGGATGCGAACAGGCTGTAGTTTGATTGCGGTGGGAAATACTCGACATCGAGGCCCCAGGTCGTGGTGTCGATCTTGTCGTCGCCGCCATAGCGCATATCCACAATTCCAAGATTGGCACCGACCCGTACGGTGTCGGATAAATAGCTTTGCGTTTCCAGACGGAAGAAATTTGCCTTGTCCTCGCCTTCTGTCATGCTGGTCGTGCGACCAACCTGACCGTAGACAATCAGATCACCCAAGGCACCTTTTCCCTCGGCGCCAACTGTATAGAATGTGTCGTCCCACCATCCGCCATCGACGCCTATTGAAGCAAAGCCGCCGATAAGGCCATTCCGGGTATGTCTCGCGCCATGAAAAGCCAAATTGGCTACGCTGTAAGGCTCGTCATAACTCTCTAGGTTGGCGCCTGTTTCGACATGTTCAAAGGTCACGTCCCCTTGGCCTGTCCACGCGGCTGACATGTCGAAGCGCAACCGCGCCGCAAGGCCGTACAAGCCGCCGTCTGTAAAAGAGTAATCAGGATCATAATCGTCATCGAGTTGCAGAATGCCGCCGTAAAGCGTCAAATCTCCTGCCAGATTGTCAGTCTCGGCATTTGCGCCGTTCGCAAGAAACGCGCTTGCCACGATAGACAAGACCGCGACATGTATTTTGTTTTTCAAGATAAGCCCTCCAGTGGCAAACACAGGTTTGGTTGATGCATGCACTGTTTGGGGAAATGATTGAAAAATTGATAACGACTTCAGAAACGGAGCCGTGCCATTGCAGGAATTTTGTGTCGTTTGAAAGGGGTGTGCGACTTCACCCCACGTAGTTCGACCGGCTCAGCCCGTATTTCGCCATCTTCTCGTTCAGGGTGCGGCGCGGCAGGCAGAGCTCTTCCATGACCGCCTGAATCGAGCCCTTGTGGCGGCGCATGGTGTTGTCGATCAGCATCCGCTCGAAGGCCTCGACATGCTCTTTGAGTGGCTTGCCGTCAGTCACGATATCCGGAACCTTTTCGTCGCCGTCCGGGATCAGCATGCTGGAGATCGAAAAAGAGCCGCGACGGCTTTGCAGCACGGTGCGCTCGGCAAGATTGATCAATTGACGGATGTTGCCGGGCCATGGCGCCTGCAACAGCTTGGCGGCGTCCTCGGCGGTGACGTCCGGCTGATCGCAGCCGTATTCCTCGGAAAACGTCTCGGTAAACCGGTTGAACAGCGTCAGGATATCCTCGCCGCGCTTGCGCAGGGGCGGTGGCGTTATGTGCATGGCGGCAAGGCGGAAGTACAGATCCTGTCGGATGGGGTTTTCACCCGTAGAATCCGGGTCGGCTTCGTTCGAGATGGCGATGATGCGCAATTGGGAACCGTCCTCGCCACGATCGTACTGCTCGATCTCGTTCAGCAATTTCGCCTGCGTTGACTCGTAGAGCGACTCGATATCCTCAAGGCACAGCGTGCCGCCGAGCGACGCTTGCACCAGCGGAATTTCGGCATCGTTCGGTCCGAACAGGCGCTTGTTCAGCTCCTCTTCGGTGAAGGCGGCGCAATTAACGGTGATAAACTTCTTGCCCTGACGCGGGCCGCAGGCATGCAGCGCATGGGCGATCAGGGTCTTGCCGGTGCCGGTCTCGCCGGTGATCAGCACATGGCCGTCGGCCTGCGCCAGATCAAGAATGTCCTCGCGCAGGCGCTCGACGACCGGACTGGTGCCCATCAACTTGCGCAGCAATACGGTGCCATCGGACAACTCGCGCCGAAGCGACCGGTTTTCCAGTGCCAGGCGCCGCGTATGGATTGCCTTTTTGGTCAGTTCCGCCATGCGTTCCGGATCGAATGGCTTTTCCAGAAAATCATAGGCTCCGATCTGCATTGCCTCGACTGCCATCGCCACATCCCCGTGGCCCGTGATCATGATGACCGGCAGCGCATTGTCGGCCTTTTGCAGGCGCTTGAGGAAAGTTATGCCGTCGATGCCGGGCATCTTGATGTCCGATATGACGATACCCGGATAATCGGCCTGTATTTCCTTCAGGGCCTCTTCGGCAGACGCATAGGTTTTGGTCTGATAACCGCTCAGGGACAGCCATTGGGAAATGCTTTCACGCATATCCTGTTCGTCGTCTACAATCGCTATGGTCAGTTGCTCGGGCATTATTTACTCCGCCGCTTCTAGTTTGCTCTCATGTATTTGGGGTAACAGGAACTCGAATTCAGCCCCCTGTGGCTTCACGTTTCTGGCAAGAAGCCGCCCGCCGAGGTCATTCGCGATGCCGGAAGAAATCGCCAGCCCCAGGCCAACGCCTTCGCCCGGCTTTTTCGTCGTGAAGAAGGGCTCGAACAATTCGTCGAGGTTTTCGATCCCGGTGCCGTTGTCCCGGACATAAAGCCGCGCCATTTCGCCGTCGATCATCACCACCTCAAGTTCGCGCTGCTCCTGCGATTTCATCGCGTCGAGCGCGTTGCGCAGCAGGTTCACGATAACCTGCTCCAGCCGGACCTGATCGGCCAGAACCATGATCGGCTTTTTCGGCAGGTTGACCGAAATCTCGACCATCATCTGGCTCAACTGGGGCGCCATGAGGGACAGGCTGGCATTGACCGCATCGCGGAAATCCACCTGTACCAGATCGTCGCCGCCCTTGCGCGCGTAGGATTTCAGTTGCTTTGTAATCGCGCCCATCCGGCTGATCAGGTCGTCGATGCGCTGAAAGCTGGACAGCGCCTCGTCCGGACGCCGGCGTTTTATAAGCAGCTTCGCGCCTGCCAGATAGGTCCGCATCGCGGCCAGCGGCTGGTTCAGCTCGTGGCTGACGGCCGCCGACATTTCGCCGAGTGCAGCCAGCTTGGAGCTCTGCGCGAGGCTCTGTTCGGCGACGCGCAGGTTTTGCTCGACCCGCTCGCGTTCGGCGATTTCGTTCGACAGGCGTTCGTTGAGCGCGCGCAGTTGCTCGGACTCGGCCTTGAAAAGGAATGACTGGCGGATCGCGCGCCGCGACAAGATGTAGAAGCTGAGCGCGATGATCATGGCGATGGCCGTGATTTCCAGCGCCAGCAAGCCGTTGACCCGCGCCCGTACGGCATCGAAGGAGGTCAGGTAGCTCAGCTGCCAGCCCTGAAACGCGATTTTGGTGTCCAGCCGGTACAATGGCCGGCCGCGGACATAGGAATCCGCGAGGGTCTGGCTCCATTCATTCGTCGCCCGTATCGCGCGCTCATAGGCCGAGAGCGGCGTGTTGGCCGACAGGGCTTCTTTCAGCGTCTTGTGCTCGAACTGGCGTTCCGTGGACAGGATGATCCGGCCCTCGGAATTCGTCACGATGATGGTGGCATTAGCTCCGGACCACGTATCGAACAGGCGGTCGAGATCGACCTCCACGAGTATCACGCCGGTGACTACCTGCTTGCTCTCGATGCGGCGGGAAAAAAAGAACTGGATCGGGCCTTCCTCGACGCCGGTTGTCGTGAATACAGTGTCGTTCTGCCTGAGCGCTTCGTGGAAATAGGGTTTGTCCTTCAACAGCGTTCCCAACTCACGCCGATCGGTGGCCGCGACGGTGCGTCCGTCCTTGTCCAGCAGAACGACCGACTTCGCGCCAATCTCTCCCTGATAGGAAATCAGCCGCTGCGAGGCGAGCGCGTAGTCCGCCGTGTCCAGCGCCGATACCAGCGTGGTGTCGCGCGACAGCAGAAGGGGGACGATGGAGCTGCGCTGGATTTCGCTGATGATACGGCCGCTATAAAGCGATATCTGCTTTTCGGCGCTTACGCGGGTGGCACGCGTGAAGCGTTCCGTGAAATAAAGGTTGGACAGCCAGATAACCAGAACCGTCGAGAGAACAAGCAGCAGAATCCCGATGCGCACGAGTATCTGTGCCCATGTCCATGATTCCTGTTTGGCCGGTTTGATCCATTTCATGAACAGAAGATAGGCTTCCGCAAGGGCCTGCTCAAGCGTTCATAACTGTAAAACAGCTTTAAGCGGAAACCAGCGCTTCTGCGAGGCTCTCGAACATGCCGGAGCCGTCGCTACCCCCAAGTTGCGGATCGTTAAGCCTTTCGGGGTGCGGCATCATTCCCAGAACCCTGCGGTTTTCCGAAAGGATACCGGCGATGTCGTCCATCGAACCGTTTGGATTGACCGCATAAGTAAAGGCGATGCGGTCCTGATCCCTCAGTCGGCCCAGAGTGTCCGCATCGGCGGTATAGTTGCCGTCATGATGTGCGATCGGAACGCGGATCTTCTGGCCTTTGGAATAGCGGTTGGTAAACGCCGAGTCGGTCGTCTTGACGATCAGGTCGACGTCCTTGCAGATGAACTTCAGGTTCGAATTGCGCATCAGGACGCCCGGCAGCAGGCCGGATTCCGTCAGCACCTGAAACCCGTTGCAGATACCCAGCACATAGCCGCCGCGCTTGGCGAATTCGACGACGGAACGCACGATAGGGGACCGCGCCGCGATTGCGCCGCAGCGCAGGTAGTCGCCGAAAGAAAAGCCGCCGGGAATGCCTATCACGTCCAACCCTTCGGGCAGGTGGTCTTCCTTGTGCCAGACCATATGGGTGGGCTGGTTGTGGCCGGATACCTTGTCGAAGGCGACGGCCATGTCACGGTCACAGTTCGATCCGGGGAACTGGATAACGGCAGCGCGCATCAGGCAACCTCTATCGCGTAGTTTTCGATGACCGTGTTCGCCAGCAGTTTTTCGCACATCTGACGGACATGCGCCTCTGCCGCTTCAGGATCGGTTTCGGCCAGATCCAGTTCGATAACCTTGCCCTGACGCACAGCCTCGACTCCTTCGAAACCCAGCGCGCCCAACGAGCGACGGACGGCTTCGCCCTGAGGGTCGAGAACGCCGGCTTTGAGGGTTACATATACCTTGGCTTTCATTAGAATCCCCTTAATTTACCAGTTTGGGTCCGGAGTGGGTCTTGCCGTTTTCCGGCATCAGGCCCAGCCTGCGAGCGACTTCGCTGTAAGCATCCGTCAGGCTGCCCAGATCGCGCCGGAACACGTCTTTGTCGAGTTTCTGGTTGGTTTTCGCGTCCCACAGGCGGCAGCTGTCCGGGCTGATTTCGTCCGCCACGACAAGCCGGTGGAAATCGCCCTCGTACAGCCGCCCGATCTCGATCTTGAAATCGATCAGGCGGATGCCGACGCCGTACATCACGCCTGACATGAAGTCGTTGACCCGCAGGGCGAGCGCTATGATGTCGTCCAGATCCTGCTGGCTGGCCCAGTTAAAGGCGATGATGTGCTCTTCGGCCACCAAAGGGTCGCCCAGCGCGTCGTTCTTATAGCTGAACTCGACGATAGGGCGGGGCAGTTGGGTGCCTTCGTCGATGCCCAAACGCTTTGACAGCGTGCCCGCCGCGACGTTGCGCACGATGACCTCCAGCGGGATGATCTCGACTTCGCGTACCAGCTGTTCGCGCATGTTCAGCCGGCGTATGAAATGCGTCGGTATGCCGATCGCCGCAAGGCCGAGCATGAAGTGCTCGCACAGGCGGTTGTTGAGAACGCCCTTGCCCTCGATCACGTCTTTCTTCTGAGCATTGAAAGCGGTCGCATCGTCTTTGAAATACTGCACGATGGTGCCCGGTTCGGGGCCTTCGTACAGAATTTTGGCTTTGCCTTCGTAAATTTTTTTCCGACGGGCCATAAAATATCTCCGATGCGTTTGGGGAGGGCGCTTTCGCAGTGTGGATTGTGGGTTTTCTATAGGCTTTCAATCAACCTGCGGCAAGTATGTACTGTCGGTGATCTTGTTGTTCGTGGTAGTTTTGTCCATATTAGAGCACAAGGTGCAAACAGGAGAGCAAAGATGAGCACATTTGATGACCGCGAGAATGCGTTCGAGAACAAATTCGCCCATGATGCAGAAATGCAATTCAAGGCAGAAGCCCGCCGGAACAAGCTCTTGGGCCTCTGGGTGGCAGAGCTTCTGGGTAAATCCGGCGACGAGGCCGCCGCTTACGCCAAGGAAGTGGTCAAGGCCGACTTCGAAGAAGCAG
>JBFFQS010000068.1:0-11481 GCA_041573315.1 Amylibacter sp.
CCGCACCTGAAAAAAGGCGCTGTCGTCAGCGATGTCGGCTCTGTCAAACGCGCCACGATCGAGGCGGTTACACCCCTGTTGCCAAAAGGCGTGACCTTCATTCCGGCGCACCCGCTGGCCGGGACCGAGCATTCGGGACCCAAATCCGGTTTCCCGGAGCTGTTCGAGAACCGCTGGTGCCTGTTCACGCCGCTGGAAGGAACCGATCCCGAAGACCTGCAAAAGCTGGAGGCACTCTGGCAGGGCGTCGGCGCCAATCTGACCGAGATGGACCCGGATCACCATGATCTGGTGCTGGCGGTCACGTCGCATGTGCCGCACCTGATCGCCTATACGATGGTCGGCGTCGCCGACGACCTGAGCCGCGTCACCGATCAGGAAGTCATCAACTATTCGGCGGCCGGTTTCCGCGACTTTACCCGGATTGCCGCGTCCGACCCGACAATGTGGCGCGACGTGTTCCTGAACAACAAGGAAGCGACGCTCGAGATTTTGGGCAGGTTCACCGAAGAGCTGTTCGACCTGCAGCGCGCGATCCGGCGCGGCGACAGCGATCAGTTGTTCGACTATTTCACCCGCACACGCGCTATTCGCCGTGGCATTATCGAGGCCGGTCAGGACACCGACGCACCGAATTTCGGCCGTGGAACCAAGAAGTCCTGACGCCCTTTTCGCGGCGCGGGTTCACGGCGACCAATTCCATCTCGATAGGTAACGGCACTATGACGGCGCGTATTGCCGCTAGTCCCACCGCAGTCGCGGCGCTTCGCCCACGGGTAACGGCCCGAGGTACATGATCCGGTCGGAAAACCGCAGCGGCACATCCAGCGTATCCTTGTTGCCAGACATTGCCGCGAACAGCTGAATCAGAGAGTCGAGCGTCGCCGCGACTTCCGGCGACAGACTGCCCGCCGCGACCGCCAGATCCAGAATTTGCCGTCCGTTTCGCGCCTGCAGGTCCAGAGAGCCGGTAGGGTAACCTTCGCGGTCAAGTTCCACTGAACCGACGGCCTTCAGGCCAAGGTCACCCCATTGCGCGTCGAACCTGTTTATGTCCAGCCGCGTCCAGGCCGGTTTTTCCCCTTCGATCGCGCGGATGTCCCAAGGCCGGTCGAAGGCGGCGGTCGTTTCGACATGCAGTGCGTCGAATTGTGTCGGCAGCATGCTCTTGGGGTCGATCTTCGCCTTCAGGTCCTGCGAAGGCATGAAATTCTTGGCATCCAGCGCAATGTCATGTGCAAAGGGTTCGCCAGCGGACTGGCGGGTCGCCAGAACAGCCTGTTCAATCGAACTGCTCCATCCTTTTTCTCCGGTCAGCCGGACGTCGCTCAGCGTCACCGTTGAACGGTTCAGGGCCAGATCGCTGTTCCCTTCGAAGACGACGCTCGCGCGAATATCCTCTGACGCTACGGTGATGCTGCCGTCCGGGGTCGCGATGGTCTGGGCGTCGGGCCAGACGGCGATGATATGGTTCGGCTGGTAACTGAGCTGCAGGGTCTGGAATACGGGGGCGAACCATGCCCAGCCATAGCGCGGGTCGGCGAGTTCCAGATCGGTGACCGTCGTGTCGAACCGGTTCGGAAAGCCCTGCACCGTGACGCCCGAATAATTCGCGACCCATCCGGCCTGCGCGCGGCTCTGAAGCCAGGACTCGACTGCTGCCTTCTGCGCGCCGGAACCGACGTACCAGTATCCGCCCCAGCCGCCTGATGCCAGAAGGATTGCCGTTAACAGTAATCGAACCACCCGAGTCCCCTTTTCAATCCGGAGTTTTATTCGTTATAGCAGGTGCGAAGATCGGGAACAGTCAAATGCATCAAAATGGATTGTGGGTTTTCGGCTATGGTTCGCTTGTCTGGCAGCCGGAATTCGAGTTTCAGGAGCGTCAGATCGCACGGCTGGACGGCTATGCGCGCAGTTTCTGCATGCGGTCCATCCACCATCGCGGCTCTGTCGCGAATCCCGGTCTGGTTCTGGCGCTGGACGAGGCCGAGAGCTATTGCGATGGCGTGGCATTTTTTGTAGCGCCTGAACATGCGCAGACCACGCTGGATGCGCTCCGCGAGCGCGAACTGATTTCCTCGGCCTATCTGGAAGCGGTCCTGCCGGTTGCGTTGCGGGACGGGCGCGTGGCGCAGGCGGTCAGCTATGTGATCGACCGGGACCATGAGCAGTATTGCCACCTGTCGCTGGAAGAACAGGCACAGATCATCGCCGTGGCGCGGGGCGGGCGCGGGCCGAACGTCGATTACCTGTTCAACACCGCGTCGCACCTGAAGGAACTGGGGCTGGAAGACCCCGACCTGACATGGCTGTCGAACCGTGTGGCCGAGATACGCGCGTCATCTGGACTTGGATGATTCCACTTCCAGTTCCATGCCTCTGGCGCCGGTGATCAGAACCCTGTCTCCGGTCTTCGCTGTCTGGCCTGCGGGCCAGAGCGCCCGCCAGCGCACGCCCTCGACCTCGATCGCGCCCTCGGAGTCAGCAAATTCCAGAACCGTTCCATGTCGCCCTATCAGCTGTTCCGCGCGGCTGTTCAGGCCCGGCAGAGTGTCGGCCCCGTCGCCGTAGCGGCCCATCAGGTAGCGGCCCAAAAAGGTGAAAACTATTCCAAGACCGGCGAAGACCACGATTTGCGATGTGCCGGACATGTCCGGCGCAACCGCCAGCAACAGGCCTATGCACAGCGCCGCCAGCGCGGGCCAGATCAGAAAGAACGACATGGTCGCCATTTCTATTGCCCCCAGCGCCAGCGCAAAAGCCACCCACCACCACGGAGATATTCCGTCGAGCACCTGCATTATGTCCATCGGTCCGCTCCTTTCGGGTTCCCTAGCCGCCGGATTTTTCGCCGGTCACGGCCTTGGCGATTTCCGAAATACCGGAGATCGAGCCGAGCAGGCTCGCGGCCTCCAGCGGGATCATGATGGTTTTCGAATTGCTGCTGGCGGCGACGTCGCGCAGGGCTTCGGTGTATTTCTGTGCCACGAAATAATTAATGGCCTGAATGTCGCCGGCGGCAATCGCTTCGGACACCATCTGCGTCGCCTTCGCCTCTGCCTGTGCCGAGCGTTCGCGGGCCTCGGCGTCCAGAAACGCGGCTTCGCGGCGTCCTTCGGCGGACCGGATCTGCGCCTCGCGGTCGCCCTCGGCCTCCAGGATCGCGGCTTGTTTGTGGCCTTCGGCGTTCAGGATTTCGGCGCGCTTGTTGCGTTCCGCCTTCATCTGGCGGGCCATGGCCTCGTTGATGTCCGGCGGCGGCGCAAGATCCTTGATCTCGACCCGCGTGACCTTAACGCCCCAGGGCTGCGCCGCATCGTCGATCACATGCAGCAGCTTGGCGTTGATGACGTCGCGGTTCGACAGGCTTTCGTCCAGATCCATCGAGCCGATGACGGCCCGGATATTCGTCTGGGTCAGGTTGGACAGGGCATTGCGCAGGTCGCGCACCTCATAGGCCGCCCGCGCCGCGTCGACCACCTGAAAGAAGGTCACCGCATCGGTCATCACCATGGCGTTGTCGCGGGTGATGACCTCTTGGCTGTCGATGTCCAGCACGGTTTCCATCATGTTTATCCTGGCGCCGATCTTGTCCATCAGGGGCACGATGAAATGCAGCCCAGGGCTAAGCGTTCTCGTATAGCGCCCGAACCTCTCCACGGTGAACTCCTCACCCTGCGGAACGGACTTTACAGCCATGAAAATCGTTATAATCGCAAAAATTACAAAAATTACGGCGGCCACCGAGCCGGAGCCGAGGCCAGTTTGAATTAGTGTCATTAAATTGCTCCTGTAATGCCGCGTCACTGTGGGCGCTGCTTAATTGTTTTTCAACAAGTTTCGGTGCGAGTGGATGCGTTATAACTTACACATTGGATTATACGGTCTTCGATTGTATGGTCCTGTTCGAAACAGAGATTATGGACAAACCGAATGGCGAAATTCGACGCACCAGCAGAGCCCCAGTTCACCCAGCCGGTGAACCAGATCATAATAATGCTGCTGATCTGCATCGCGGTCGGGGCCGGTGTTTTTGTCGCATTTCCCAAGGTCGCTCCGATCTTTGAGGCCTCGCCCTACCTGAACGGGTTTATCATTCTGGTGTTCCTGTTCGGCATTGTTGCCTGTTTCTGGCAGGTGATGACGCTGATCAAGTCAGTCAGTTGGATCGAGGGATTTGCGCTAGACCGGCCGGGGCATGAGTTCGTGCGCGCGCCGGGCCTGCTGGCGTCGTTGGCGGCCCTGCTGCGGAAAAAGGGCGCGCGGTCGCAACTGACCTCGACCTCCTCGACCAGTATTCTCGATTCGGTCGCGACGCGGCTGGACGAGGCGCGGGACCTGACGCGGTATATTATCAACCTGCTGATCTTTCTGGGCCTGCTCGGAACCTTCTACGGTCTGGCGATCTCGGTTCCGGCGGTGGTTGACACCATCCGGTCGCTGGCCCCGCAGGGAGAGGGCGCCAGCGCGCTCTCGGTCTTCGATAACCTGATGTCAGGGCTGGAAAAACAGCTTGGCGGCATGGGAACGGCCTTTGGCTCGTCCCTGCTTGGGCTTGCCGGATCGCTGGTCGTCGGCCTGCTGGAACTGTTCGCCGCGCGGGGCCAGAACCGGTTCTACCGCGAGTTGGAAGAGTGGCTCTCCTCGATCACGCGACTGGGCGTAGCGTCCGGCGACGACCAGCAAGGGCTCAGCAGCTTCACAGGATATGCCGAATATTCCGCGATGCAGTTCGACAAGTTGCAGGATATTCTGGCGGAACTGCGGGACCGCCGCGCCGACGGCGACAACCGGCTGGACGGGCTGACCAAATCGATGCAGCAGATGGTCGACTATTCCGTCGCCTCCCAGGACGCCAACAAGCAGGCCTTGCAGGCGGTTGTGGACAGCCAGGAAAAGATCGCCGCCGCGATCCGGGAAAGCGCCGCCGCGCGCCCCGCCGCGGAGCCGGAGGGCCAGTTCGATACCGAGATAACACAGCGGCTGGCCAGTATCGAAACCCAGATGCTGCGCATGCTGGAGGAAATTTCGGCTGGCCGGAACGAGAGTATCCAGCAGTTGCGCGGCGATATCGTCGAACTGACCGACGTGATCCGGGAGGCTGCCGCGCTGTCCAATCCGATAGGAGAGGAATAAACCTTGGGACTGGCGCGCAGATCATCGAGAGCGGTCACCAGCAACATCTGGCCCGGATTTGTCGATGCCATGACGGCGCTGCTGCTGGTCCTCATCTTCGTTCTGACGATCTTCATGATCGTGCAATTCGTGCTGCGGGAAACCATCAGCGGGCAGGACAAGGAACTGGAAAATCTCAGCCTGCAGCTGACCAGTCTGGCCGAGGCCCTGGGACTGGAACAACAGAGGTCCGAGGGCCTGTCCGATACGGTCGATACCCTGCAGAGCAACCTCTTGTCCGCTCAGGATGAATTGTCGCAAAACGCCGCCCTGATCGCGACGCTGACAGCGCAATCCGAGGAACAGCAGGTCCGAATTGCAAGTTTCGAAGAACAGGTAGCTTCGTTGCTGGCGACGAAGGCCGGTCTGGAAGCCGACCTGTCACAGGAAATCGATGCCAAGGAGGCCGCGCGTCTGGCGTTGGCGCAAGCCCGGAACGAGATCGACGTGGCCGCCGAACAGGCGCGGCTTGCCGCCGCAAAACGCGAGGCGCTGGAAGCGATGATCGCCGATTTGCAGGGTGACGTCGCGAACACCGAGGCAAGTCTGGCCGATGCTCTGGCGGCGCTGCAAGCGACGCAGGAAGAGGTTGAGCAACGGGTTGCGACCGAGGAAGGTCTGCGCCAGCGGATCGAGGAGCTTGCAACAGGTCTGTCCGAAACCGAAAAGCAGCGGCTTGCCGAGGCTGCGGCCGCCGAAGCGCTGAGGCAGCGCCTGAAGAATTCGCAGGACGAGATCACCGCCATGCAACTGGCGCTGGAGGAACAGCGCCAGAAGGCCGAGGACACGCTGACATTGCTGGCGGCGTCCGAGGCGGCCAAGAAGCAGCTGGAAACCGAGGTAACCGCCGAAATGACCGAGGCGGAGCGCCAGCGCGCCCTGCTGGCGCAGGCCAGGGACCTTTTGGCCAAGGAACAGCAGATATCGGCGGAAGGCCAGCGCAAGCTTGCGCTTCTCAACCAGCAGACGGAGGAGTTGCGCAAACAGCTGAATGCGCTGCAAGGCCTGCTGGATGCCGCGGCGGCGCGGGATGTCGAGGCGCAGGTCCAGATCGAGTCGCTTGGCAGCAACCTGAACGCCGCGCTGGCTCAGGTCGCCGCCGAACAGCGCAAAATCGCGGCCTTCGAACGCGAGGAACGCGAACGGCTGGAAGCCGAGGCCAAGGATCTTCGCCGCTTCAAATCCGAATTTTTCGGGCAGTTGCGTGACATCCTCGGCAATCGCGAGGGCGTGCGGATCGTCGGCGACCGTTTTGTATTTTCCTCGGAGGTGCTGTTCGATCCCGGCAAAGCTGAATTGGGCGAGGGCGGCAAGGAGGAAATCCGCAAGGTCGCGGGCATCCTCAAGGATATCGCTGACCAGATCCCCGAAGGCATCGACTGGATATTGCGCGTTGACGGTCACACCGACAACCTGCCGATCACCGGCGCGAGCCCGTTTGCTGACAACTGGGAGCTAAGCCAGGCGCGCGCCCTGTCGGTCGTCCGTTTCCTGATCGTGGATCAGGGCATTCCGGCCAACCGGCTGGCCGCCAACGGCTTTGGCGAATATCAGCCGGTCGCGCTGGGCAATACGCCCGAAGCCCGCGCCCAGAATCGCCGGATAGAATTGAAATTCACCGAGCGCTGATCGCCGGTCGGAAAAGAAAATGGCCCCGCCCGGATTCGGGACGGAGCCATTTTGTTTTTAACCGGACGCTAGCCTAGTCCGCCGTCAGCAAAGGCGGTTTGTTCCGGGAAAGCTTCTTGTTTTCCTGCGAGTCCAGCGTCAGCACGATTTCACCGTTCTTGATGCCGACCTTTACCACGCCGCCTTTTGCCAGCTTGCCGAACAGCAGTTCTTCCGCCAGCGGCCGCTTGATGTTTTCCTGAATGACGCGGGAAAGAGGCCGTGCGCCCATTCGGTCGTCATACCCTTTCTCGGCCAGCCATTCGCTTGCGGCGCGGGTCAACTCAAAGGTCACGTTGCGGTCCATCAACTGGGCTTCCAGTTGGGCGATGAACTTGTCGACGACTTTGAGGATGACTTCCTTAGACAGGCTGGCAAAGCTGATGATCGCATCCAGGCGGTTGCGGAATTCCGGCGTGAAAGTGCGTTCGATCGCTGCTGTATCCTCGCCCTCGCGCTTGTCCCGGCCAAAGCCGATTGCGGTCTTGGCCATCTCGGAGGCGCCCGCGTTGGTCGTCATGATCAGGATCACGTTGCGGAAATCCACCGTCCGGCCGTTATGGTCGGTCAGTTTGCCGTGGTCCATGACCTGCAACAGGATGTTGTAGACATCGGGGTGCGCCTTTTCGATCTCGTCGAGCAAAAGCACGCAATGCGGATGCTGGTCGACGCCGTCGGTCAGCATGCCGCCTTGGTCGAACCCGACATAGCCCGGAGGCGCGCCGATCAGGCGGGACACCGCGTGTTTCTCCATGTACTCGGACATGTCGAAGCGCAGCAGTTCGACGCCCAGCGTATCCGCCAGTTGTTTCGCGACCTCGGTTTTGCCGACACCGGTCGGACCCGCGAACAGGTAATTGCCGATGGGCTTTTCCGGTTCGCGCAGACCGGCGCGCGACAGTTTGATCGCCGAAGACAGCGCTTCGATCGCCTTGTCCTGACCGAAGACGACGCGCTTCAGCGAGGACTCGAGGTCTTTCAACAATGTCGCATCGTCGCGCGAGACGTTCTTGGAGGGAATGCGCGCGATCTTGGCGACGACGGCCTCGATCTCTTTCGTGCCGATGGTTTTGCGGCGTTTGCTCTCGGCCACCAGATGCTGATAGGCGCCGGCCTCGTCGATCACGTCGATCGCCTTGTCCGGCAGCTTGCGGTCGTGGATGTAGCGCGCCGACAGGTCCACCGCGGTCTTGATCGCGTCATTTGTGAACTTGATGTGGTGGTGCTCTTCGAAATAGGGCTTCAGGCCCTTGAGGATCTTGATCGTATCCTCGACCGAAGGCTCCTTCACGTCGATCTTCTGGAACCGGCGCGACAGGGCACGGTCTTTCTCGAAATGCTGGCGGTATTCCTTGTAGGTCGTGGACCCCATGCACCGCAGCTTGCCGCCCTGCAGGGCGGGCTTCAGCAGGTTGGAGGCATCCATAGCGCCGCCGGACGTCGCGCCCGCGCCGATGACCGTATGTATCTCGTCGATGAACAGAACGGCATCGGGATGATTTTCCAGTTCGGTCACGACCGCTTTCAGACGTTCCTCGAAATCGCCGCGATAGCGGGTTCCCGCCAGCAATGCGCCCATGTCGAGCGAATAGATCGTGGCCCCACCCAGAATCTCGGGCGTTTCGCCTTTTACGATTTTTTGCGCCAGACCTTCGGCAATGGCGGTTTTACCCACGCCGGGGTCTCCGACGAGGATCGGGTTGTTCTTGCGACGGCGGCAAAGTATCTGGATGCAGCGCTCGACCTCGTAGTCGCGCCCGATCAGCGGGTCGATATCGCCTGAGCGCGCCTTGGCATTCAGATCGACACAATATTTCCCCAGCGCGCTTTCTGCCGCTTTTGTCTCGGAATTGTTGCCGGTGACATCCTCGATGTCTTCTGCGCCGCTGACTTGCCGGGTCTCGCCATAGGCAGGGTCCTTGGCGACGCCGTGCGATATATAGTTGACCGCGTCATAGCGCGTCATATCCTGTTCCTGAAGGAAATAGGCGGCGTGGCTTTCCCGCTCCGCGAAGATGGCGACCAGCACATTGGCGCCGGTCACTTCTGTGCGGCCGGAGCTTTGAACATGGATCGCGGCGCGCTGTATCACCCGCTGGAATGCGGTTGTAGGCGTTGCCTCGGGTTCGGCTTCGTCGGAAACCAGCGTGTCGAGTTCGGTGTCGAGGAAGCCGATCAGGCTGGCCCGCAGGGCTTCCAGATCGACATAGCAGGCGCGCATCACGTTCGCCGCGTCTTCTTCATCGACCAGCGCCAACAGCAGGTGTTCCAGCGTCGCCAATTCGTGCCGGCGGCTGTTGGCATAGGCCAGCGCGGTGTGAATTGCATTTTCCAGACTGGATGAGAATGTTGGCATTTATCGCTTGTCCTTTCGATGAGGCCCGTGTGGACCCACTTCCACTTTCCTCCTGCTCCTAAAGTTCGCCTATATTCTCCAAGCTTCAAGGGAATTCTGATCACAATTTGTGAATTTACCAAAAAAAACCCAAAATATAGCGGAAATGAACCGATCCTGTGTCCGGTTTGCACTGTGTCAAGACCGCAGGAGCACGTGCAGCCAGTTATGCGCGAACTCCGGACCGGGGATTGTTCGCCGTCGGAAAATGTCTAACATGTGCTCTGGACGGTGTGCCTTTTCCGGACGCCGAGAAACAGGATGAGAATACCTTATGCATCTGGATGTCGTCGATCTGCGGGCCTTTTATTATCGCACTCAGCTGGGCCGGATCGTGCAGCGGGCGCTCAATCACAAGATTAACCAGATATGGCCCGACAGCCGCGGTCAGACGGTGGCCGGGTTCGGCTTTGCCGCGCCGGTACTGCGGCCTTTTCTGGGGACCTCGCGGCGGGTGATGTGCCTGATGCCGGGGCAGCAGGGAGTGATGGCCTGGCCGGAGGGCGAAGCGAACCGCTCTGTTCTGGTCGAAGAGACTCTTTGGCCTGTTCAGACAGGCCTGATCGATAAGCTGATCGTCCTGCACGGTCTGGAAACCTGCGAGAACCGCGACGCGCTGCTGCGGGAAATGTGGCGTGTGCTGGGACCGGGCGGGCGCGTCCTGTTCGTCGTGCCGAACCGGTCCGGCCTTTGGGCGCGGCGCGACGTGACGCCGTTCGGCTATGGCCAGCCCTATTCGGTGGCCCAGCTGGAAGCGCAGCTCAAGCGCAACCGGTTCATGCCGGTCCGGCACACGCATGCGCTCTATGCCGCGCCGAGCCACCGCAAGTTCTCGATCCGCTTCGCCCGCTTCATCGAGCGTTTCAGCCTGCGCTTTCCCCTGCCGATTGCGGCGGGGGTGGTCATGATCGAAGCCACCAAGCAGGTCTATGCACCGAACCAAAAGGGTCTTGGCGAAGCTGTCCGCAAACCGCTGGGCGTCTTGGAGGGGATCGCGAAGCCCGGCGGGAAACCGGTTTCCGGCAGGGTATCGACCGGAAACCACTAGCAGCGGGCGGATTCGATAGTTCAGGTCGATTGTATCGGTATTTAACCGCAGGAAAGTTGGAAAATTTGCATACTTTTTTTAAGAATCCGGTGTGCAGATTGTCGCGGTTTTTTACTAAGTGTTTGTAAACTATATAAAACATACTTTTCCGTGGCAAAAAGCACTCTATTGCAGAGTCAGGATACCTTTGCTATCACCGCGCTGATCCTGCGGTCGGCGTTCGTCGGCCGCAACAGTTTGTTTAGAATTCGCGGGCGCCTCCTACGCGTCGAAACAACAACACCGGAAGGCTTTCGTGTCCGAATCAGCATCGATATCCTCAGGAATTGCAGCGCGTTATGCGAAGGCGATTTTTGAACTGGCCAAAGAGGCCAAAACCCTGCCTGCGTTGGAAGAAAATCTGGACGTTCTGGCGGAAACCCTGGAAGGCAACGCCGAGTTCGGCGATCTGATTTCCTCTCCCGTCTATTCCCGTGATGACCAGGCCAGGGCCGTGGCCGCAATTGCGAAAAAGATGAATCTTTCCGAACTTGTTGCCAATTTGCTCGGCCTGATGGCCAGTAAGCGCCGCCTGTTCGTCCTTCCCGCTTTGATCGCCTCGGTAAAAGAGATGATCGCGGAAGAGAAGGGCGAGATTTCGGCAGAGATTACCGCCGCCAAGGCGCTGACCAAGGCGCAGTCGGACAAGCTGACCAAGGCCCTGAAGGCGTCGGTCGGAAAAGACGTGAAAATCAATTTAGCCGTTGATGAAAGCCTCATCGGCGGTTTGATCGTACAAGTGGGTTCGCGCATGATCGACACCTCGATCCGCTCGAAACTCTCCAATCTTCAAAACTCAATGAAAGAGGTCGGATAATGGGTATCCAAGCTGCAGAAATTTCTGCGATCCTCAAGGACCAGATCAAAAACTTCGGTCAAGAGGCCGAAGTCGCTGAAGTAGGCCGCGTTCTGTCCGTAGGTGACGGTATCGCGCGCGTTCATGGTCTGGATAACGTCCAAGCGGGTGAGATGGTTGAATTCCCCGGCGGCATCCGCGGGATGGCACTTAACCTCGAGATCGACAACGTCGGCGTTGTTATCTTCGGCTCCGACCGCGAGATCAAGGAAGGCGATACGGTCAAACGCACCAACGCCATCGTGGACGTTCCCGTCGGTCCGGAACTTCTGGGTCGCGTTGTTGACGGTCTGGGCA
>JBFFQS010000069.1:0-11454 GCA_041573315.1 Amylibacter sp.
GATATTGCCATGCTGCCGGTGGAAAACTCCACCTACGGCAGGGTCGCGGATATCCACCACCTGCTGCCTGAATCCGGCCTTCATATCATCGCAGAGCACTTTTTGAGGGTCCACATTAACCTGCTCGGCCATCGCGGCGCGAAACTTGAAAGTATCAAGTCTGCTATGAGCCACACGGTTCTGCTGGGCCAGTGCCGCAAATTCCTGAAGGAATACGGGATCAAGCCGCAGGTCGGCCCGGACACGGCGGGCTCGGCGCAGATCGTGGCGGAGCACCATGACATGACGCAAGGCGCACTGGCGTCGGAACTTGCCGGAAAAATTTATGGGTTGGACGTTCTGGCCCGGCATATCGAGGATTTCTCGAACAATACGACGCGGTTTCTGGTCATGGCGCCAGCGCCGTTCGCCGGTCGCGAAGAGGGCATCGAGTATATCACCACCTTTGTTTTCCGCGTCCGCAATATTCCGGCCGCGCTGTACAAGGCGATGGGCGGATTTGCCACCAACGGCGTCAATATGGTGAAACTGGAGAGTTATATGCTGGATGGCTCTTTTACCGCCACGCAGTTCTACGCCGATGTGGTCGGACATCCCGACGACCCGGAACTGCAACGCGCCATGGAAGAGCTGGATTACTTCAGCAACCACATAGAGGTTTTGGGCGTCTATAAGGCAGAAAAGACGCGCGGTTAGGGTGCGGTCCCGGAACCGGTGTGCCTAATCCAGCGTATCCGCCAGCCAGCGATCGACCAGAAACCGCGAGACGGAGCCCCTGCGCGCGGGTTTGAGCTGGTCGTTCTTGCCGGCCATAACGTCAATCAACCCCTCCTTGCTGACCCAGAGCGCGTCTTCCAACTCGTTTTCGTCCAGCGAGATCGCGGTAGAGGTCGCTTCGCCCCGGCATCCGATCATCAGCGATGACGGGAAGGGCCAGGGCTGGCTGACCAGGTATTCCACAGGCCCGACCATAACGCCGGCCTCCTCGAAGACTTCGCGCCGAACAGCCGCTTCCAGCGTTTCGCCCGGCTCC
This sequence comes from Amylibacter sp., assembly GCA_041573315.1. Lineage (GTDB taxonomy): Bacteria > Pseudomonadota > Alphaproteobacteria > Rhodobacterales > Rhodobacteraceae > Amylibacter. Next base: position 1,034 of record JBFFQS010000069.1, read on the forward strand.
ATGAAGCCGGCGAGCAGGGAGTACATGCCCTCGGGCCAGTGCGGCGAACGGCCCATGAGAATGTCTTCGTTATGCGTGACCAGCATGATCACCACGGGGTCGGTGCGGGGAAAGTGGCGCGTGTCGCAGTCCGGGCAGATACGCACCCAGCCGGCATTCGCGACCTCTGACCGGGCGCCGCATTTCGCGCAGAACCGGTGGCTCCTGTGCCAGTTGTGCAACCCCATCGCCGAGGCGGCAAGCTCCGCGTCCAGTGCGCTGAACTGGGCCATGAAGGTGCGGAGTTCGGCAAAGACGATTTCTTCGGGCAAAGAGGGGTGATGATTAACGCTGCGGTCCAGGAACTGGCCGATGGCCTGCGGGTCAATGTCGGCCGGCTCCCACGGAGAAACATCATAGCTGAAAATCGGCGTTCCGTCGGCTATTCCCAAGAACACCGGCGGTTCCTTGGCGAGCGTCAGGATCGGATGGCCGATCGGCAAGGCGTGCAGGTCATCTGTCGTGCTGTCGACCAGCGGCCTGCCGCGCCAGAACACGACGGAGCGCGCCTCTTCCAACTGTAACAACTTTTCAATCGCGGCGTTGTCAGGACGAAGCGCATCCGCGCGATCCAGACCGCCGCCGCCGAAAGTGACCGATTCAGCATTTTTCACCTAAAAACTCCCAGCTTACTTACAGACCGCTTTCTTGCCATGGAACCCGTGCCGGTGCAATCGCGGGTCTTGCTGTCGCGGGGCAGAGGCACTATATCGCGAGTCGAGAGGCTGGCGCGGGCAGGCGCCTCGCCAACCCGGTCAGATCCGGAAGGAAGCAGCCGTAACGAGTTTTGTTTGGGTCGTGTCCAGTCTCTCACTCTTTCCTCCTTGCCGAAGCCGCAGAAAATTACCCTCAGGTAATATTAACGGCGATGCGTCCCTTGCCGCAGCGATAACATGCGCGGTAGGGTATCAAGCAACGAATCCGAACGAAAATGACGGGTAATGTCCGAGGATAAACCATCGAGCGAATATCAGGTGCTTGCCCGCAAGTACCGGCCGGCGACCTTCGAGGATCTGATCGGGCAAGATGCCATGGTCAGGACGCTGAAAAACGCGTTCGAATCGGACCGGATCGCGCATGCGTTCATCATGACCGGCGTGCGCGGGGTCGGGAAAACCACGACGGCGCGGATTATTGCCAAGGGCATGAACTGCATCGGGCCGGACGGCGCCGGCGGCCCAACCATCGAGCCCTGCGGCATCTGCGAGAACTGCAAGGCGATAGGCGAGGGCCGCCACGTCGATGTGATGGAAATGGATGCCGCGTCGCGCACCGGTGTCGGCGATATTCGCGAAATTATTGACGCGGTGCGCTATCGTGCGGCCTCGGCCCGCTACAAGATCTATATAATCGACGAGGTTCACATGCTGTCCACCAATGCGTTCAACGCATTGCTGAAGACGCTGGAAGAACCGCCCGAACACGTCAAATTCATCTTTGCCACGACGGAAATCCGTAAAATTCCGGTTACCGTCCTGTCGCGGTGCCAGCGTTTCGATCTGCGGCGCATCGAGCCGGAAGTCATGATGGCCCATCTGCGCAAGATTGCGGATCTGGAAAAGGCAGAGATCGCCGAGGATGCGCTGGCCTTGATCACGCGGGCCGCTGAAGGCTCGGTGCGCGACGCGCTGTCCCTGCTGGATCAGGCGATCGCGCATGGTGCAGGCGAGACAACCGCCGAGCAGGTGCGCGCGATGCTGGGTCTGGCGGACCGTTCGCGCGTGCTGGACCTGTTCGATCTGGTTATGCGCGGCGATGCAGCGGGTGCGCTGCAGGAATTGTCGTCGCAATACGCCGAAGGGGCGGATCCTATGGCCGTGCTGCGCGACCTCGCGGAAATCACGCACTGGGTCTCGGTGCTGAAACTGTCGCCTGAGGCCGGCGACGATCCAACCGTCGCACCAGACGAGCGCGACCGCAGCAAAGCGGCCGCAGAAGACCTGCCGATGCGGTCGCTGGCGCGGATGTGGCAAATGCTGCTGAAGGCGCTGGAAGAGGTCGCGCATGCGCCAAATTCCATGATGGCCGCCGAAATGGCGATCATCCGCATGACACATGTCGCGGACCTGCCAAGCCCCGAAGACCTGATCCGCAAGCTGCAGAACGAACCTTCGCCGGCGCCGCCCACGGGCGGTGGCCAGCGCAGCGCGCCGTCCTCTAACGGATCACCGAACGGCACCGCCGGCGCGCATGTGGCGCATGCGCCGGTCCCGTCCGGTTCCGGCCGTCCGACAGCCGGCGGAGGCGGCGGCGCGACCATGGCGGCGCAGGCTGTTCCGGCGGCGGACCATGCGCTGGCCCGTTTCGCTGAGTTTCCCGATGTGGTCGAACTGATCCGCGCGCGCCGTGACCTGAAATTGCTGGTCGAGGTCGAACATTCGCTGCGACTGGTCAGCTACACGCCGGGCCGGATTGAATTCCAGCCGACCGACGATGCTCCGTCTGACCTGCCGTCACGGCTTGCGGCGCGGTTGCAGACGTGGACCGGCGTGCGCTGGGGCGTCACGGTCGTGTCCGACGGCGGTGGTGCGACAATCGCCGAACAACGTGCCGAGGACCGCGACGACCTGCACGCGCGGGTGGCGGACCATCCGCTGGTGTCGGCCGCTTTGCTGGCTTTTCCGGGCGCGGAAATCCGAGAGGTCCGGCGGGTTGAAGATTTGCTGTCGGATGACGACATGATAACTGAACTTCCCGAAATGGATGACGATTGGGATCCTTTCGAGGACGACTATTAAAGGAGCAGCGATATGCTGAAAGGTCTGGGCGGTCTGGGTGATATGGCCAATATCATGAAACAGGCCAAGGAAATGCAAACCAAGATGCAAGAGGCGCAGGAGCGCCTTGAAAGCATCGAGGTCACAGGCGAATCCGGTGCCGGAATGGTCAAGGTGCGGGTGACCGCCAAGGGCAACGTCGTGGGTCTGGATATCGACCCGACCATCCTGAATGCTGACGACAAAGAGGTCGTAGAAGACCTGATCGTCGCCGCCATCAAGGACGGGCAGGCGCGGGCCGCTGCGAAATCGGCCGAGGAAATGGGAAAGATCACAGAGGGCATGAACCTGCCCGCAGGGATGAAGCTGCCGTTCTAGGCGGTTTCGAACCGGGTCGGGCCTTTGAACAGCAACAACAACGAGATCGACAATCTGATCGCGCTCATGGCGAAGCTGCCGGGGCTCGGTCCCAGGTCGGCCCGCCGGGCGGTGTTGCATCTGATCCGGAAGCGCTCGAAATTGCTGACACCGCTGGCCGACGCGATGTTCGCGGTGGCCCAGACCGCGCGCGAATGCATGCGCTGCGGAAATATCGGCACGCAGGACCAGTGTGACATCTGCATGGATGCCCGCCGCGCAAATGGCACGCTTTGCGTTGTGGAAAATGTCGCTGACCTGTGGGCGATGGAACGGGCGCATGTCTTCAAGGGCCGCTATCATGTGCTCGGCGGTGTGCTGTCGGCGCTGGATGGCGTCGGGCCGGAGGAGTTGCGCATTCCGCAGCTCGTGTCGCGCGTCTCCGAGGAAGAGATATCAGAGGTGATCCTTGCTCTGAACGCAACTGTCGACGGCCAGACCACAGCGCATTATATCGCCGATCAACTGGAGGATCTGCCCGTGGAACTGACCTCGTTGGCGCAGGGTGTGCCGATCGGCGGCGAACTGGATTATCTCGATGACGGCACGATCTCGGCGGCGTTGAACGCTCGCAAGAAGGTTTAGGTCTTTGCCGCTTTTCGGCGCAGCGCGGCCTGACGCTGTGCGATATACAGCGTCGATCCCACGATAATGGCCGCGCCGATATAGGTTGCCGTGTCGGGAACCTCTCCGAAAATGAAATAGGCGGCCACGCCGATCAACACCAGACGCATATAGGCCAGCGGCGCCAGTACCGCCGCCTCCGCCAGATGATAGGCGACGATATCGGCATAGCCGCGCACTACGGTGGACACGACCACGGCCGACAGCGCAATCCAGGTCCATCCCAGTTCCGGCACCTGAAAATCGCGTGCCGCGAGTGGCAGCGACACCAGAACCGTAAAGAAGATTGACGAGCAAAAGGTGCTGATCGCGCCATCGGCGCGTGCCAGGTTGCGAGAGAGCGACAGGGCGAGCGCGAAGCACATGGAACTTCCGATGGCAGTCACCATCCCCGCTTCGATCCGTCCGACATCGGGGCGCAGGACGATCACTGCGCCGAGAAATCCCAGAACGATGGCCGTTATGCGCCGCGGCCCGACTCTTTCGCCGTGCATAAACAAGTTGATCAGCGTTGCGAAAATCGGTGCGGTAAAAAACAGGACGGTGCCGGTCGCCAGCGGAATAGTGGCGATCGTATAATATCCCATCATCGTGGCAAACCCGATCAGGCTGCCGCGCAGCACATGAAGCCAGGGTCGAGAGAATCGCATCGCCTGACGTGTCTTGCCAGACACCGCAAGCGCCGCCAGCATAAAGACCAGAATGATTGTCGCGCGGTAAAAAACGATCATGTTGCTGGAAATCTCGTGCGACACGCCGCGCACAGCGATCGCCATCAGACTGGCCCCGAGCACGGAGATGCCCATCCAGCCCATGCCGCGCAGGTTGTCCGCGTCCAGTTTCAACTGGGCCGGCTTTTCGAGCATGGGTTCAGGCAGTTTGATCGCAGCCTCCTGTCTTTGGCGCGCCGGCGCACTCTATGATTCAAATTTCGGATACGCAATCGCCTAAACGTGGCGCATTGCCCTTGGCGAAGGGCCGCCAAATCGGCTAGGAATTGCAAAATACAGGAGAATGGATTTGCCCGAGACACCAGAGCTGGTCGCCGACCGGAAAGCCCGCGCCTCTGACTGGTTTCGCGACCTGCGCAACCAGATATGCGATGCGTTCGAGGCGCTGGAAGATACCCAGACCTTCGGCCCCCATGCCGGAAATCCGGCTGGCCGGTTTGAACTGCGTGAGACAAAACGCGCCGCGCCGGACGGCGGTGACGCAGGTGGCGGGCTGATGTCGGTGATGCGCGGCGGACGCGTGTTTGAAAAGGTGGGCGTGAATGTCTCGACGGTCTTCGGGACACTCGGCGATCAGGCGCAGCGCAGCCTGACTGCGCGCAAGGAACTGCCGGGCCTTTCCGACGATCCCCGTTTCTGGGCCTCCGGCATTTCGCTGGTGGCGCATATGAACAGCCCGAAATGTCCTGCGGTGCACATGAATACCCGCATGTTCTGGACGCCAGCCGGTACCTGGTTCGGCGGTGGCGCGGACCTGAACCCGATGATCGAGGTTCCCGAGGACACCGCGTTCTTCCATCGCGTGGTCAAGGCGGCCTGCGACAAGCACGACCCTGACTATTACCCGCGCTTCAAGTCGTGGGCAGATGAGTATTTCATGATCAGGCACTGGAATGAACCACGCGGGGTCGGCGGCATTTTCTTCGACGATCTGGACACCGGCGACTGGGAAGCGGACTTCGCATTCACCCAGGACGTCGGGCGTGCATTTCTCGACGCGTTCCTGCCGATCACCGAGAAAAGGCGAACCGAGCCATGGACGGACGAGGACCGCGAGGTCCAACTGGTCAAGCGCGGGCGTTACGCCGAGTTCAATCTGGTCTATGACCGCGGCACCCAATTCGGTCTGCAAAGCGGCCACGATCCGAGCGCCGTGCTGATGAGTCTTCCGCCTGTAGCCAAGTGGCCGTAACCGGGATCAGCCCCTCACCGCCTTGACCATGACTTCGACGTTCTTCGGATCGGCGTCCGGCGTAATCCCGTGGCCGAGGTTGAAGATATGCGGCCCTTGCGAAAACACCTCGACGATGCGCTTGGTTTCCGAAATCAGCTTGTCACCGCCGGTGACCAGAAGCGTCTGGTCCAGATTGCCCTGAACACAGGTCCTTGTCTGAAGGTTTTCGGCGGCCCACCCGGCATCCACGCTGCTGTCGATCGCGATGGCCTGAACGCCGGTGTTCTCGGTATACCCGATATAGCCGCCTTCGGTCGCGCCGCGCGGAAAGCCGATCACGGGAATATCGGGATAGGCCTCGCGGATTTTCTCAAGAATTCGCGCCGTCGGACGGGTGCAGTATTTCGCGAACAGGTAACCTTCCAGCGCGCCCGCCCAGCTGTCGAAGAGTTTTACGACTTCGGCGCCCGCCTTGATCTGGGCGATCAGATAGGCGCTGGTCGCCTCGACCAGCAATTCAATCAGCGCGTCAAACACCTCTGGCTCGTCCTTGATCAGTTGCAGGGCAGGGGCCTGATCCGGCGTTCCGCGTCCGGCGATCATGTAGGTGGCAACCGTCCATGGCGCGCCGGCAAATCCGATCAGCGCGGTTTCTTTCGGCAGGGCTTCGGACAGGTTCGCGACGGTCTGGTAAATCGGGGCGAGTGTCTCGTGAATCTCGCTTGCCGGTTTCAGTTTGGCGAAATCGGCTGCACTCCGCACGGTTGACAGGCGCGGGCCTTCGCCCTGAACGAACCACAGGTCCGCCCCCAGCGCCTGAGGCACCAGCAAGATATCGGCAAACAGGATCGCCGCATCGAAACCGAAACGCCGGATCGGTTGTAGCGTTACTTCGGTGGCCAGTTCGGGATTGTAGCACAGGCTCAGGAAGTCGCCGGCCTTTGCGCGGGTCTCGCGGTATTCCGGCAGGTAACGGCCCGCCTGCCGCATCATCCAGATGGGTGGTGTTGGCAGGGTTTCGCCCGCCAGAGCGCGCAGCAGAATTTTGTCTTCGGTTTTCATGGTCGTCCTAACTCGTTCCACCCCTTCTAGCCTGCCTTGGCGGCAGGCGAAAGATTGATTGTCGCGGCGCGCCTCACAATGCGGTTTGCGATTGCACAGGCAGCGCGTCAAAGCTAGGTTCCGGCCATGACATTCAGCCCTGACACCCCCCTTAAAATCGGCACCCGCGGGTCACCGCTGGCGCTGGCGCAGGCCCATGAAACGCGCTCGCGCCTGATGAAGGCGCTCGATCTGCCGGAGACTGCCTTCGAGGTTGTCGTTATCAAGACCTCCGGCGACCTGATACAAAACCGCCCGCTGAGCGAGGTCGGCGGAAAGGGCCTGTTCACCAAGGAAATCGAAGAGGCCTTGCTGGGCGGCGCCATCGACATAGCGGTGCATTCCATGAAAGATATGCCGGTCTATTTCCCCGATGGCCTGACCATCGATTGCTATTTGCCGCGAGAGGACGTGCGGGACGCCTTCATCTCGCGCAAATACAGCGGTCTGGCAGAACTGCCGTCCGGCACGGTCGTCGGCACCAGCAGTCTGCGCCGCAAGTCGCAGTTGATCCATCGCCGCCCTGACCTGAAAGTCGTGGAATTCCGCGGCAACGTGCAGACCCGACTGCGAAAACTGGATGACGGCGTTGCCGATGCGACCTTTCTGGCGATGGCGGGCCTGAACCGGTTGGGCATGACTGACATCGCCAATCCGGTTGACGAACACGACATGCTGCCCGCGATTGCACAGGGCTGCATCGGGATCGAGCGGCGTCTGGAGGATCAGGCGGTCGGTAAGGCGCTGGCGCTGATCAACGATGCGGCCGCGACAACGCGCCTGACCGCCGAGCGGGCCTTGCTCAAAGGCCTGGACGGCTCTTGCCAGACGCCGATCGCAGGGCTTGCCGAGTTTACAAGCGGCGGCGATTTGATCCTGCGCGGCGAGGTTTTGCGCCCTGACGGATCGGAGTGCCTGACCGAGCAGGCCAGAGGCCCTGCGGACCAGGCCGCCATAATGGGCGAGGCTTTGGCGCGCAGACTGCGCAGCAGAATGGGCCCGGATTTCTTCTGACCAGAGTCCGGAGCCGGTTTACAATCCCCTCCGAAACAGCGAATGTTGCGCGGATTTCGTTGCGGGCGTGATGGAATGGTAGACATATCAGACTTAAAATCTGAAGGGCGTAAGCCCGTGCGGGTTCGAGTCCCGCCGCCCGTACCAAATCACTTGGCCAGCTCAACAGCATGATGCAGTTTTTGAAATCGCCACTGATATTAGAGAGACAGCGTGTGCCAGCACTTGCAAGTGCCGGTTCCAGGGTGGATCAAGTCTGAAGCTGATTTCCTGAGTACCGAAGCGATAATGCGACGGAGTCCCGAATATCACGCCGCACGGGATTTCGCCTTGCATGATCCGTATTACAATCGCTCAATTTTCGAAGTTAAACTCCCCATAGAAGATGTCTTGGGCAAGGACTATGCTTCAAAGGTTGAAGGTCTTCGTCGCCTAGGAAGTCGCAAGAACCCACAAGGAGTTGTGAAGGTTGATTTTGATAACGGATTCGTTGTCGCTGCATTTAGGCTATCGTCTGATGGAGAGCCAACCTTGTATACACTCTATCCAGTTGGAGACTGAAAATGGTCAGTTTTGAAAGTTGGAAAAAAACGATGCGTTTGCTGTGCTCGGCGAACATGTTCTTACCACACGAATTGAAGGCAGGCCTGCAAGAAGACCCTGAAGGCGCACGCGAATTCAAGGCGCGGTTCGAGGCAGTACTGCGAGAGAAACCGTTCACCGCGCAGGCTTGGGAAGACGAGTTCGATACCTCTTTTGACGAAGACGAAGAGGTTCAGGAACATTTGCAGGCCATTTATGACTATCTGTTCTTGGATGGTCCCATGCCCTGAGGAGCGCGTCATCTGAATGACGTCAGCCTCGAACAGACCTCTTCCTGCGCCTCCCGCATATGACCCAGCAAATGCGCCCTCGTCACACAGTTGAACGACACATGCGGATTGGCGCGATTGAGCGCTGCATTGCGTATTCTTGGCAGATTAACGGTCAGACGTCGTCTTCAAATCAGAGTCGCATCACTAGGAACGATCAGTGTGATGGTGCACGAGTTTCCAGCCGTCGGGTTCACGACGGAAGACGTTGGTGGCCCGGTGCGTGAGATTGACGCTCTGGCCATTGATCACGTGATCAATTCCGTGCTCAGTGCACGCCGTGTACCCCATGTCCACGCCTTCAACCATGACCACGTCGGTCACTTCGATACGACCACCTAACCGCATGGCCGCCGAGCGCGCAAACTCTTCAGCAACGGCGGTGCCGCCGGTGATGAAGCCGCCGAACGGTCCTGCGTAACTGGCATCCTCGAGTATCGACCACGCGGCCTGAACTGGCGCGGGGTCACCCGTGAGCATGACATTTAGCGCGTCGTAAAGGGCGTCGTGTGCGCAGGCAAGCGTGGCTTCGGTCATTGGAAACTCCTGGATTTCGTAACGTAAGTTTTGTCAGGCCGTCTGGTAAAGCGTGAGTTCGGCCAAATGCTCTTCGGGAGCCGCCGTGAAGCCGCCCGCAATGTCACTCAGCGCGGGTATCAGTCGTTCGACAACGAAGGTCTCGAATGCTTCGCGCGATTCCCAGACGGCACTAATCAACCATCCACCCTCGCACGGCCCGGCGGCACTGGAGAGCTGGCCGACCGGAAGGCGCCCATCAGGGTGCACCGCATTCAGCACGACTGCATACTGCTCGTGCGTGCCACCCGGATAGAAGTGAGTCATTAGAAATGGCATTTCCGTTCCTTCCCGAAGGCGAGGCGTATCTGCCTGTTGCCACCGACATTCCCCCGGCGGGCTTCCGCTTGATGGCAGGATTGCCTAGTCTTTTCATCTGATCAAGCGTTTTCCGTTCCAAAGTTCGGCCATGGTTAACGAGGTGACGGGAACTCCAAAGATTGGCCTGCGAAGCGGCAACATCCCGGCCTTGAAGCGACGTTTCCCAGTGCGCCATACAGGCTTGTCCTGCCACCCTCACCTCTGGGTGATCCGAGCGGGTTCGGGTCCCGCGGAGCGTTGCAGTATCCTATCTGTGCAGAGCCTTCTGCGCCAGCGAACCCAGCAAGAACAACACGACCGCGCCGGTCACGATACTGGCCCCCGCGGGCGTATCGGCATAGAGCGACAGTCCGAGGCCGCCGATGCTGGCCAGCCAACCGGCCAGAACGGCCAGCAGGACCATGGCTTCCGGGATGCGGGCGAAGCCGCGGGCCGTGGCGGCGGGGATGATCAGCAGGGCCGTGATCAGCAGGGCGCCCACGACCTTGATCGCGACCGCGACCAGCAGGGCGATGGCCAGCATCAGGAGTACCCGCTCGCGCCGGTGGTCGATGTTGTGCGATGCGGCGAGATCCGGGTTCAGGGTTGCCAGAATCAGGTTCTTCCAGCGCCATCCGATGCCGGCGCATATTGCCAGTGCCCCCGACCAGATCAGCAGCAGATCCGTTTTTCCAACCGCCAGCACGTCGCCGAACAGGTATCCCATCAGATCGACCCGCACACCGGGCAGGAACGACAGGGCGACGAGTCCCAGAGCCAGCGACCCATGTGCCGCGACCCCCAGCAGCGTGTCTGCCGCAAGCGACCGGCCGCTCATCCGGCTGACCAGCAGCGC
>JBFFQS010000070.1:0-11425 GCA_041573315.1 Amylibacter sp.
CTGATCCCGATCGCGCGAGATAACACGTTCCAGCGCGGCCACCTCGGCGCCCAGCGCACTGGCCTCGCCGCTGACCTCGGACAAGGCAGCGCGGGCTTCGCTGTCGGCGGCCTGCGCCTCGCCGCGTTGCCGTTCGATCCGATCGAGGTCGGCCTCGGCCTGCAATGCGGCCTCCTGCGCCACAGCCCTTGTCCGGACGGCTTCGGCCAGCCGCGCTTCGGCCTCCGTCAGCCCATCCGCCGCCTGCGTCACCGAAGCGCTGGCCGCAGACTGCTGGTCCTGACGTTTCTTCAGAACCGACTGCGCCTCTTCCTGCATCCGGTGCGCCGACTGGTGCCGCGCCGACAGCCGCGCCACGTCTTCAGACAGGGTATCCAGTTCGGATTCCTTCTCCTGCATGACGGACGCGGCGTCGCGGGCCTGCGCATTGGCGCGCTCGGCCCTCTCGTCCTGTCCCTCGGACGCTTTTAGAATTTGTTCCAGCTCCCAGTCGAGCCGCTTGATGGTTTCGCCGGCATCCTTGTTCAGGCCGGTTTCGCGTTCGATGTCCTTGCCCAGCTGGTCAATGCGGGACCGCAGGGTTTCGATGGTCTGGCGCGCGCGGGCTTCCTGATCGGCGAGCGTGTCACGCTCGACCTGCATACGTTGCAGCACGGCTCCGGCAATGGCTTCCTCTTCGCGCAACGGCGGCACTTTGGTCTCGGCTTCTTCGCGCGACTTTGCTGCCTGCAAGGCAGCCGACTGCGCCGCCGCAGACGCTTTGGTCGCTTCGGTCAGTTCAGTGACAGCGGCTTGCAGAGCCGCATCCGCCTCGCGCCAGCGGCGATACAGGAACAGCCCTTCGGCATTGCGCAACTCGTCACCGATCTCGCGATAGCGCCGCGCCTGCCGCGCCTGCCGTGCCAGGGAGTTCAACTGGTTGTCGAGTTGCTCGATCACATCGGCGACCCGTTCCAGATTGGTCTCGGCTCCGCGCAGCTTCAGCTCCGCCTCATGCCGGCGCTGGTACAGCCCGGAAATGCCGGCGGCCTCTTCCAGAATACGCCGCCGCGCCTTGGGCTTGGAGTTGATAAGCTCGGAAATCTGGCCCTGCCGCACCAGAGCCGGCGAATGCGCCCCGGTCGAGGCATCGGCGAACAGCATCTGCACGTCGCGGGCGCGGGTTTCCTTGCCGTTGGCCTTGTAGGCCGAACCCACATCGCGGGTGATCCGGCGCACCACGTCCAGAACATCGCTGTCGTTGAAGGCCGGCGGCGCGGTCCGGTCCGAGTTGTCGATGGAAATCGAGACTTCGGCATAGTTGCGCGGCGGCCTCGAGGAAGCACCGGCGAAGATGACGTCATCCATGCCGCCGCCCCGCATCGCGGTCGGACGGTTTTCACCCATCACCCAGCGCAGCGCTTCCAGCAGGTTCGACTTGCCACAGCCGTTCGGCCCGACCACCCCGGTCAGGCCGTCGGCAATCACCAGTTCCGTCGGGTCGACGAAACTCTTGAAGCCTGTCAGACGTAGCTTTCTAAACTGCACGGATGGACTGCCCCCGTTGATTCTTGTTTTCTCTAGAGTCAGGTCTTGCCCCCGTCCGAGTCAACAAAAAAAGCCCCTATATAGCGGTTTCACCCCACTTATCCACAAGATATTGGTCAAAGTCACTGGTTTTTCCATTGCCCCGCCGGTCGGCGACATGGCCTGGCCAAAGGTGCGAATGCCGCCTTTCGGTCGGCGGGCGTCGGAATTTCGCTTGACGGTAAGTGCCCGATGACGGCATTACGGTACAGCATGGTTCCCCAACATGGCGTCGAAACGTCTGGGGATGAAATGGGAATGTGGAAGGGTCGACCCGTATCAGGGGCCCGAAGCCACAACCGCCCCCGCGACTGTATGCGGAAAGGGTCTGGCCAAGGAAACCACTGGGGCAACCCGGGAAGGAAGGTCAGGCGCGTTGATCCGCAAGTCAGGAGACCAGCCCTGCGCGCAACTTGAAACTCCTGTCGGGTGTGACGGGAAAAGGAGACCTGATATGACCACACTTACTCAAACGAACTCGCGTGTTGAAGGCAACCTCGCGGGTATCTTCCTGACCGCCTTCGCCGGCTTTGCGCTGGTGTTTCTGGCCGGTTTTGCGCACGCATCGGCGCTGCATGATGCAGCACATGATTCGCGCCATGCCATTGCTTTCCCTTGCCACTGAGCAACGTCTAAGCAAAACATGACAAAACATCTGGTTTCCAGCGCCATATTCGCTGGACTCGCCGCAGGCCTTTGCGCGGCCCTCTTGCAACTGCTGTTCATCACCCCGCTTCTGCTGGAAGGCGAACTGTACGAAACCGGCGCGCGGATGCATTTCGGCGCCGTCGATGCCGCGCCGCAGTCCGTGGCGGGCGCGCCCGCCCTCAGCGGTGAGCCCATGCGGCATGTGCTGACCATGGCAATGGATCTGGTGACTTACACCGGGTTCGCCCTGTTGATGGTCGCTGGGTTCGCCCTGGCAGAACGTCGCGGGATTCGCGTGACGGCCCGCGCGGGTCTGATCTGGGGTCTGGCCGGTTTCCTGGCGGTCCAGCTTGCACCCGCCGTCGGCCTGCCGCCGGAACTGCCCGGAACTACCGCGGCGGATCTGGTCGCGCGCCAGATCTGGTGGGTGGCAACCGCGGCGGCCACCGTCGCGGGGCTGGCGCTGATCGCCTTTGGCAGCGATCTTCCGAAAGGCCTGATCGGCGCGGCCCTGATCCTGCTGCCACAGTTGATCGGCGCGCCGCACCTCGACACCTATTTCGGCATCGCGCCGCCGGAGCTGTCGGCGCAGTTCGCGACCGCTTCTCTGGGCGTCGCAGCCGCCAGCTGGGCGGTTCTGGGGCTGGTTGCAGCCCATTTCTGGTCCAGACCGGCACAATAACTTCAAAAGACGGCCGCCCCGGAGTATCGGGGCGCTCGAAACCAATTTTATTTCATGCAAGGAACCTGTCATGGCTCAAAAAATTCCGGCAACCGTCGTCACAGGCTTTCTCGGCGCGGGCAAGACCACGCTGATCCGGCACATGCTGCAAAATGCAGGCGGCAAGCGCATCGCGCTGATCATCAACGAGTTCGGCGACCTTGGCGTCGACGGCGACATCCTGAAGGGCTGCGGGGACGAGACCTGCTCCGAAGACGACATCATGGAACTGTCGAACGGCTGCATCTGCTGCACCGTCGCCGACGATTTCATCCCGACCATGCAAAAGCTGCTGGAACGTGACCGGAAACCCGACCATATCGTGATCGAGACCTCGGGCCTCGCCCTGCCGCAACCGCTGGTCCGGGCCTTTAACTGGCCGGAAATTTCGACACGGGTCACGGTCGACAGTGTCGTGACCGTGGTCGACGGCAATGCCGTGACCGAGGGCCGCTTTGCCCATTCGGTCGAGGCCGTGGACGCCCAGCGCAGGCTCGACGACAATCTGGATCACGAAACGCCCCTGTCGGAACTGTTCGAGGATCAGATCGCCTGCGCCGACATGATCGTCGTCAACAAGGCCGACCTGATGACCGAAACGGACGTCGCAAGCCTCGTCGCGCGTCTGAAAGACGAAAGCCGCGCCGGTGTGCAGGTGGTCAAATCCAGCATGGGTGTCCTTCCGGTCGATGTGCTGCTCGGTCAGGGTATCGGCGCCGAGGCCGACGTGGAGGCGCGCCACGAGGTGCACCATCATCACCACGACCATGATGACCATCACGAAGATGATGAAGACGATCACCACCATGAACACGGCCATGACGAGTTTCAGTCCTTCGTCGTGTCACTGGGCGAGATTGCCGACGCCGCCAGCTATGCCGACCGCGTGGCCGAGGTCATCCGCAGCCACGACATCCTGCGCCTTAAAGGGTTTGCGGCGGTGTCCGGCAAGCCGATGCGCCTGACCCTGCAAGCGGTCGGCCCCCGCGTCGACAGCTATTTCGACCGCCCGTTCGGCGGCTCGGAACCGCGCGAAACCCGGCTCGTCGTAATCGGGCAGGCCGGGCTGGACCAAGCCGCGATCACGGCCGCGCTGGTGGCGTGACCGGCAGCGTCGTCATAACCGAGGGCGACCCGCGCGCGCCGGACTCCCGGGCGCTGCTGGCGGCAAGCCACGCCCTTATGCAATCGCTGTTTCCGTCGGAATCGAACCACTACCTGTCGGTCGAGGCGCTCTGTGCGCCGGACATCGCCTTTCTTGTGGCGCAGGTCGATGGCAAGACGCTCGGCTGCGGGGCCGTTGCGGCCAAGGACGGTTATGGCGAGGTCAAATCCATGTTCGTTGACCCCGCCGCGCGCGGACTGGGTATCGCCGATGCCATGATGCAGGCGCTGACCGAACAGGCGGCGCGCTTAGGCCTGTCGTTGTTACGGCTGGAAACCGGCAACACACTGAGCGCGGCGATCCGGCTTTACGAAAAACACGGATTTTACCGCATTGGGCCCTTCGGCGACTATGCCGAAGACCCGCTGAGCCTGTTCATGGAAAAGAGGCTCGGCTGATGCATCTGCTCGCCGCCACGCCGGGGTCTATCGACGATGGGTCCGAGCCCGTCGATCCGGGGCAGACGCCTGCCGACGTCGTTTTCATCTCGGCCGCCGATACCGAATTGGCGGCGCTGTCAGAGGCCCGCGCCGATCTGGGTGAGGCCGTCGGCAGCCTGCGGCTGGCCAACCTGACCCACCTGCAACACCCCATGTCCGCCGATCTGCATCTGGACAACTGCGCCACGAAATCGCGGCTCGTGATCGCCCGCGTCCTCGGCGGCAGGGGCTACTGGAAATACGGGCTGGAACAATACGCCATCCGGCTGGGACAGGCCGGCGTGGCCTTTGCAGCCTTGCCCGGCGACGACAAGCCGGACGACGAGTTGTGGCGCCTGTCCACCGTGCCGCGCGAGGACTGGGAAAGCCTCTGGGCCTATATGGTCGAGGGCGGGCCAGAGAATTCGGCGAATTTCCTGCGCTATGCAAACGCCATGCTGACCGAAGCGGAGAAGCCCGCAGCGGCGAAACCTCTGCTGCGCGCCGGTGTCTACTGGCCCGGCACCGGCATAGCCGATCTGGCTGCGCTGCGTGGCCAGTGGACGCAGGGCGCGCCGGTCGTGCCGATCACCTTTTACCGCGCACTGGTTCAAGGTGCGGGGCTGCATCCGATCAACCGCCTGGTCAAGGCGCTGCTGCGGCGTGGACTGAACCCGCTGCCAGTGTTCGTCGCCTCGCTGAAAGACCCGGTGTCTGTGGCTACCCTTCAGAGCCTGTTCGAACAGGCTCCGCCTTCGGTGATCCTGAACTGCACGAGTTTCGCGGTCGGCTCACCGCATCAGGGCGATGACGCCAACCAGCTGTCGAACCCGCTGACCATGCCGGAAGCGCAGGCCGCCCCGGTGTTTCAGGTGGTCCTGTCCGGGGCCTCGGAACAGAGCTGGGCCGAGGGGCTCAACGGCCTGTCCGCCCGCGACATCGCAATGAACGTTGCCCTGCCGGAGGTAGACGGCCGCATCCTGTCACGCGCCATATCCTTCAAGGGAGAGGCGTTCTTCGACGAAGCCACGCAATGCCCGATCGCGGCTTATCGCGCGCGCGGCGACCGTGTCGAATTCGTCGCCGATCTGGCAAAGAACTGGGCTGGACTGCGCCATGCGCCGGTGGCCGAGCGCAAGGTGGCGCTGATCCTCGCCAACTATCCGAACAAGGACGGGCGGCTGGCCAACGGCGTCGGCCTCGATACGCCCGCGGGGACCGTCCACGTTCTGCAACACATGGCCGGGGCTGGCTATTCGGCGCAAGACCTGCCGGCGACTGGCAACGAACTGATGGACCTGATCATGGCCGGGCCGACCAACTGGCTGACCGATCGCGCCAAGCGGGACGGCGGCGAACGCTTGCCGCTGGCCGACTACATGGCACATTACGAGGCCCTGCCATGGGCTCTGCGCGAGGCGATGGAAACCCGCTGGGGAAAACCGGACGCCGACCCGTTTCTGGGTGCGGACGGCTTTGCCCTGTCGGTCCTGAATTTCGGCAATGTCGTGGTCGGGGTACAGCCGGCGCGCGGCTATAACATCGACCCGAAAGACACCTATCACGCCCCCGACCTTGTGCCGCCGCATAACTATCTGGCGTTCTATTTCTGGCTGCGGAACCAGTTCGGCGCGCAGGCTTTCGTCCACATGGGAAAGCACGGCAACCTCGAATGGCTGCCCGGCAAGGCCGTGGCGCTGTCCGAAGAGTGCTGGCCCGAGGCCGCGCTCGGCCCCTATCCACACATCTATCCGTTTATCGTCAACGATCCGGGCGAAGGCACGCAGGCCAAGCGCCGTTCCTCGGCGGTGATTATCGACCACCTGACGCCGCCGCTGACCCGCGCGGAATCCTACGGTCCGCTACGCGATCTGGAAGCTCTGGTGGACGAATACTATGAGGCCGCCGGTGTCGATCCGCGCCGCCTGACCCATCTGAGGCGGGAAATACTGGCGCTGACGTCCGCGACCGGCATAGACCAGGACGCGGGCATGGCCGGTGCGGACGAGGCAAGCGACCTCGCGAAGCTGGACGAATACCTCTGTGACCTGAAAGAGGCGCAGATCCGCGACGGGCTGCATATCTTCGGCCAGTCGCCTGACGGCAGGCTGGAACGCGATCTGGTGCAGAGTCTTGTGCGCGTTCCACGCAATGATGGAAAAGATCATAATGCAAGCCTTCAAAGGGCTTTAGCGAATGATCTTAATCTATCGCTTGATCCTCTGGATTGCAGCCTGTCCGCGCAGTATGACGGTCCCAAACCATCCGTTCTGATGGCGGTGTGCGACGCGACATGGCGCAGCAATGGCGACACGGTGGAGCGGATCGAGATGCTGGCGTCCAACCTGCTCGACGGGCAGGAACCGGACGACTGGCCGCAGACGCGCGCGGTGCTGCAAGGCGTGTCCAGGACCGTCCGCCCCGCCGTCAGGGCCTGCGGGCCGTCTGAACTCTCCGGCTTTCTGACCGCTCTGGACGGTCGCTTTGTCCCGCCCGGCCCCTCTGGCGCGCCGACGCGCGGGCGGCTCGACGTACTGCCGACGGGGCGCAACTTTTTCTCTGTCGACAGCCGCGCCATTCCGACGCCGACCGCCTGGGCGCTGGGCGCGAAATCCGCCAGCCTGCTGATTGAGCGGCATTTGCAGGATCACGGCGACTGGTTGCGTTCGGTCCTGCTGACCGCCTGGGGCACCGCCAACATGCGCACCGGCGGCGACGACATCGCGCAGGCGCTGGCGCTGATGGGCGCCCGTCCGCAATGGGATTCGGCCAACCGCCGCGTCACCGGTTTCGAGATCACGCCGCTGTCGGTGCTGGACCGGCCGCGTGTCGATGTCACTCTGCGCGTATCGGGCTTTTTCCGCGACGCCTTTCCGCAACAGATCGCGCTGGTGGATTCGGCGGCGCGGGCCATCATGCAGCTGGACGAGCCCGACGACATGAATCCGGCGGCGGCGAAATTCCGCGTCGAAGGCTCCGAGGAGGCCGCGTTCCGCGTGTTCGGTTCCAAACCCGGTGCGTATGGCGCGGGGCTGCAAGCCATGATCGACGAGCGGCTCTGGGCCGACAAATCCGATCTGGCCGAGAGCTACCTGACATGGGGCAGCTATGCCTATGGCAAGAACGCAGACGGCAAACGCGCGAAACAGGCGCTTACCGCGCGCCTGTCATCCGTGCAGGCCGTGGTGCAGAATCAGGACAACCGCGAACACGACCTGCTGGACAGCGACGACTATTACCAGTTCGAGGGCGGGGCCGCGGCCACCGTCGCGCATCTGCAGGGCCGCGAGCGGCCGGTCTATCACAACGACCATTCGCGGCCCGAACGCCCGGTGATCCGCACGCTGGACGAAGAGATCGGCCGCGTCGTCCGCTCCCGCGTCGTCAACCCGAAGTGGATCGACGGGGTCAAGCGCCACGGCTACAAGGGCGCTTTCGAGATTGCCGCGACGGTCGATTACCTGTTCGCCTTCGCCGCCACGACCGGAGCGGTAAAGAACCACCATTTCGATCTGGTCTACGCGGCGTTTCTGGAGGATGATGAGACGCGCGATTTCATCGAAGACAACAACGCCCCGGCGCTGAGCGAAATCGCGGCACGGCTGGCCGAGGCGATCGAGCGCGGGCTATGGGTGCCTAAGTCGAACTCGGCGCGCGCAACGCTGGAGGAGCTGCGATGACAACAACCGGACATTGCCTTTGCGGCGCGGTGACATGGCGCTACGAGGGAACCGAGAGTTGGGCCTGCTATTGCCATTGCGACAGTTGCCGACGCAACTGCGCGGCCCCGGTGACGGCGTATCTGGGGGTGCCGCTGGACGCTTTCACATGGACCGGAGAGACCCCGAAAACGTACCGCTCGTCACCGGGCGTGCGTCGGCATTTCTGTGGCACCTGCGGGTCACCGATGGCCTACGAAGCGGATCGCTACTCCGGCGAGATCCATCTTTATGCCGCCTCGCTCGACGATCCGGCACGGTTCGAGCCGGAGTTCCACGTCCATTACGCCGACAAGTTGCCGTGGCTGCACATTGCCGACGACCTGCCGAAGTACCAGCGGATGGCGAGCGGGGACCCCTTGCCATGATCCGGGCCCTGACCCTTATCCTTGCCATGCAGCTGACCGGAGAGGTCATCGTCCGCGCCACCGGCCTGATCATTCCCGGCCCGGTTCTGGGCATGGCGATGTTTCTGGTACTGATGATACTGGTGCCAAAGATAGTCGACCAAGTGCGCGCGCCGGCCAACGGCTTGCTGCAACACCTGTCGCTGCTGTTCGTTCCGGCAGGCGTCGGCGTCGTCGGGCATGTCAATGCGCTCGGCACCGATCTTGTACCTCTGGTCATCGCGATTGTCGGCAGCACCGCCGCCGCCATCGCGGTCGGGGCGCTGGCCTTTACGCTGACCGCCAGGCTGACGGGGCAGAGCGATGACTGAGTTCATCGACATCTGGACCTACCTTTCCAGCGAACCGCTGCTGTGGCTGACCGCGACGCTTGCGGCCTATGCCGTGGGCGACGCGCTATTCCGCGCCAGCGGGCGAAAGCCCTGGGTCAATCCGGTGCTGATCGCCGTGGTCCTGCTGGCGCTGACCCTGTTTGCCAGCGGCACGCCCTATGACGCTTATTTCGAGGGTGCGCAATTCGTGCATTTCATGCTTGGTCCGGCAACGATCTGTCTGGCCGTGCCGCTTTACACCAACCTGAAATCGGTGCGCAAAACGCTGTTACCGATGGCGGCGGCGCTGGCGGCCGGCTCCGCCACCGCGATCCTCAGCGCACTGGGCATCGGCTGGTCGCTCGGGGTGCAACCCGATGTCCTGCTGTCGCTGGCGCCGAAATCCGTGACCGCGCCGGTCGCCATGGGCATTTCCGAGAGCATCGGCGGATCGCCCACCCTGACCGCGGTACTGGTCATCCTGACCGGCATCACAGGCGCGATTATCGCCACGCCCCTGCTGAACCTGCTGCGCATCCGCGACTGGCGGGCGCGCGGCTTCGCGACCGGGATCGCCAGCCATGGCATCGGAACTGCGCGGGCCTTTCAGGTAAACGAACAAGCCGGCGCTTTTGCCGGCACGGGAATGGGGCTGAATGCACTGGCCACCGCGATATTAGCCCCTATACTCGTCAAACTGTTATTCTAGGGAGCCTGCCGAATGAACGAAGATACCGACCGCCACGCGATGAAAATGGCCAAGAAAAAGGCCGCGCGCGACAAGATCATGGCGACCAAGACCGAACAGAAGGGTCTGATCATCGTCCACACCGGCAAGGGTAAGGGCAAGTCCTCGGCCGCATTCGGCATGATCTTCCGCCATATCGCGCACGGCCTGCCCTGCGCCGTGGTCCAGTTCATCAAGGGTGGCATGAGCACCGGCGAGCGTGACCTGATCCTGTCGAAATTCGCGGACGAATGCCCGTTCTATACCATGGGCGAGGGCTTCACCTGGGAGACCCAGGACAAGACCCGCGACACCGAAATGGCGCAGGCCGCCTGGGCCAAGGCCAAGGAGCTGATCCGCGACCCGAAGAACTCGATGGTCCTGCTGGACGAAATCAATATCGCGATCCGCTATGACTATGTGGACATCAATGACGTGGTAAAATTCCTGACCGAGGAAAAGCCGCCCATGACCCATGTCGTTCTGACGGGCCGCAACGCCAAGGACGAACTGATCGAGATCGCCGACCTGGTGACCGAGATGGAACTGATCAAGCACCCGTTCCGCTCTGGCATCAAGGCGCAGATCGGCGTGGAGTATTGATGGCGCGCAAACCCAAGCACGTCGATCCGGACGAGGATCCGCTGGTTCGGGAAATCCGGGAATTGCGGTCGATCCATTTCTTCCGAAAACAGCGAACCTGGCCGCGGATGATCTGGTACAACGTGGTGCGCGGCATGGCCTTCGGCTTCGGGTCGCTGGTGGGTGCAACTGTGATCGTCTCTCTGGTCATCGCAATTCTGTCGCCGGTCGTCCAGCAGGTCGATTTCATTCCGCTGGTCAGCGACTGGATATCCAAGATCATCGACATTATCGAAGAAGCGCGTGCCGCAGGAGGGTGATCCTCCTGCCGCGCCGCGAATTTCGGCGCGAATAGTCGAAATTCGCCTGCCAACGCTTGAAACACCCGGATTTCGCACCATGCTGAGGGAACAAGACGGCAAAAAACTTTACAAGGCAAAAGGAACGACCAAGTGACCAAACCGAACCTGCTGGGCATTTCCGGATCGCTGCGCAAGGAGTCCTACAACACCAAGCTGCTTCATCTGGCGGTAGAGATGTTCGGTTCCTGCGATTTCACGATGGGGAATATACGGTTTCCGCTTTTCGACAACGATCTCCAGCAATCCGAGGGTATTCCAGCGGAGGTTCAATTGCTATCTGACCAGATTGCTTCTGCGGATGCCGTGATCATCGCCAGCCCGGAATATAACCAAAGCCTGCCGGGCGTCCTGAAGAACGCGCTCGACTGGGTCAGCCGCACCGAGGGCAGCCCGTGGAAACACAAGCCGGTGGCCATCGTCAACGCCGCCGCCGGACGAACCGGCGGTGCGCGGTCGAATTATTCGCTGCGACTGGCTCTGGCGCCGTTCAACACGCGGCTGTTGCAGGGGCCCGAAGTTCTAGTCGCGCTTGCCAGAAAAGAGTTCGACGACGACGGCAAGCTTGAAAACGAACGCTACCTAAAGGTTCTCAAAACGCTGATGGAAGATTTGCGGGCAGAGGCGGAGCGCACCTAGAGGATATGGTGCCCGACGGTAAAGCTGTCGGGCAGATCGACAGGCGCGCCCGTCGCATAATCGGCCAGCACGCCGCCGACCTTATGTGCGATGCCAAACCCGATCTTGAACGCGCCCATCGCGGCGAAAACAGCTTCCTGCCCCGGCACAGGCCCCAGCATC
>JBFFQS010000071.1:0-11190 GCA_041573315.1 Amylibacter sp.
CATCATGGTGGCATGGCCCTGCGACCAGCACTCGCCGACATTCGGGCATCCGGCCTCTTCACAGACCGTCACCAGCTTGTTTTCCCGCAGGATGTCACGGGTTTTCTTGTAGCCCGCCGATACCGGCGCCTTGACCCTGATCCAGTCCGGTTTCTTGGGCTGGGCGTTGTCGGGCCGGTGCGCTTTTTCGGGGTGCCGCTGCTGCGGGTTGCTCAGATCACGGTCTGCCATGGTCAAACTTTCTGTTGTCTCGCGCCCTTATACCCCTTTCGCAAACCGAGCGCCACCTGTGCCGCGCTCAATTCTGTTACCCATCGGCCATTTTTCCGGGGTGCCGCCTTTTCTGTTGCGCTCCGCGTCTACACATTTATCTTCGGATCAGTCAAACGAAGGTAATTCCATGAAATCTCTTGCCGAACACAAGCGGACCGAGCACCAGATCGGCCGCGTAGCATCGTTCCTGAAACAGATTGTTTATGGCGGCAATGACGGGATCGTCACGACATTTGCCGTGGTCGCGGGCTTTGCCGGCGCGCAGGCCGAAGGCGTGGCGCAGATCGGGGGCATAGCCGTCCTGTTGTTCGGTTTGGCCAACCTGTTCGCCGATGCCGCCGCCATGGGTCTGGGCGAGTTCCTGTCCGCCCGCTCCGAAAAGGATGTCTATTTCGCAGCGCGCTCGAAAGAGCTCTACGAGATCGAGAACAATCCGGCGATGGAACGCGCCGAAACGCTGGAGATTCTGGCCGAGCAAGGGCTGACCGAAGTCGATGCCCGGGCGCTGGCCGACATTTTCCAGCGCAATCCGGAGTTCATGGCCGATTTCATGATGACATATGAAATCGGCATGACCGACCCCAGCGAAGACAGCCCTGCCCTGAACGGGCTCGCGACCTTCACCGCCTTCATCATTTTCGGGGTTATTCCGCTGGCGCCTTATTTCATCCTGGAGGCGGTGCCGTCGACGTTCACCGTGTCCATCTGGGCGACCTTCGGCGCACTGGTGCTGCTCGGCCTGCTACGCTGGCGCGTCACCAACGAAACCGTCTTTCGCTGTGTCGGCGAAACGGTTCTGGTCGGCGGGATCTGTGCGATCATCGCCTATATCGTCGGCCTGGCCTTTGCGCTGTAGCCCGATTGGCGTGCTCTCTAAAAGTGGATCGCCTTGCCGTAGGCGTCCAGCACTGACTCGTGCATCATTTCCGACAGCGTCGGATGCGGGAAGACAGTGTGCATCAGGTCTTCTTCGGTCGTCTCCAACTGCCGCCCGATAACATATCCCTGAATCAGCTCGGTGACTTCCGCGCCCACCATATGCGCGCCCAGCAATTCGCCCGTTTTGGCGTCGAATATGGTTTTGACCATGCCGTCAGCCTCGCCAAGGGCTATCGCCTTGCCGTTGCCGATAAAAGGGAAATGCCCGACCTTGATGTCAAAGCCCTTTTCCTTGGCCTTGGCCTCGGTATAGCCGACTGAGGCGATCTGAGGCTGACAGTAGGTACAGCCGGCGATGCTCTCCGGCTTGACCGGATGCGGCTTCCGGCCCGCGATCAGTTCTGCGACCATGACGCCTTCATGGCTGGCTTTGTGCGCCAGCCATGGCGGCGCAGCCAGATCGCCGATTGCGTAAATGCCGTCTACATTCGTGCGGCAATAGGGATCGGTAATGACGTGGCTGCGATCCTCTTTGATGCCCATCTTGTCCAGACCCAGACCCTCGACATTGCCGACGATCCCGACAGCTGAAATAACGGTATCGAATTCCTGCTTCTCGACCTTGCCGCCCATTTCGATATGGGCCGTGACCTTGCCCTTGCCTCGGTCAAGCTGCTTGACCATGGCTTTTTCCATGATTTTCATGCCCTGCTTTTCAAAGCGCTTCTTGGCGAAGGCGGCGATTTCCGCATCCTCGACCGGCAGGATACGGTCCATGACCTCTACCACGGTAGTATCGGCGCCCAGCGTGTTGAAGAAGCTGGCGAATTCGATACCGATCGCACCCGATCCGATGACCAGCAGCTTTTTCGGCATGCGTGTCGCGGCCAGCGCGTGCTTGTAGGTCCAGACCAGATCGCCGTCCGCTTCCAGCCCCGGCAGTTCGCGGGCCCGCGCGCCGGTGGCCAGCACGATGTTTTTCGAGGTCAGCTTTTCGCTGCCCTTGTCGGTCTTGACGGTGACTTCGCCTTTGCCGGACAGGGTCGCCTCGCCCATGACGACGGTGACCTTGTTCTTTTTCAGCAAATGCCCGACGCCGTTCGAAAGCTGCTTGGCAACACCGCGAGAGCGTTTGACGACCGCATCCAGATCATAGCCGATCTTTTCCGCGCTCAAGCCGAATTCATTGGCCCGCTCCATCAGGTGGAAAACTTCCGAGGACCGCAGCATCGCCTTGGTCGGGATACAGCCCCAATTCAGGCAAATGCCGCCAAGATGCTCGCGTTCGACGACCGCGACCTTCAGACCCAGTTGCGCACCCCTGATCGCGCAGACATAGCCGCCCGGCCCCGCACCAATTACGATCATGTCAAAGCTTTGTGACGCCATCTTCGCTTCCTCGCTTCAAAAGTAGTTTGATGTTAAACCATTTTCCATAACCGTTATGCAAGAATTGTCCGGAAGTTACAAGACTGGCCCGCTCAACCGGCCTTTTCCGCTTCCATATCCTTGACGATTTTCATGTAACCACCTGATTCGATGTAGTCTTTTTCCGCATCGCTCGACTCGCGTCCCAAGGCTTCGTTGCGGTGCGGGAAGCGGCCATAACGCTCTATCACGCGCCGGTGGGCCTTCATGTGGAACAGCGTGTCGTCCAGTTTCGTCCGGGTGCCCAGCATTCCAATTCCGTAATCCATCACGGCCAGATCCTCGGAATGCATGAACGGCAAGTAGAAAAATTGCTGGGCGGGCGGCGGAATCTCCTGATCCTGATCTTTGACGATGGCAATCCGCGCCACCGCAACCGCCTTTTCGTCCTCCGCGAAAGCTTCGGCATCGCCGCGGAACATGTTGCGCGAGAACTGATCCAGCAGGATCAGCAGAGCCAGCGACCCCAGCGCGGTCTGCTGCCAATCGTCCAGACGGCCCTCTTTGGCGGCCTCGCGATCCGCCCCGAAGCGCTCGATGATTTGCTTGTCGATTTCGGGATCGACGGAATACCAGCCATCCGGCCCCACCTCCTCGATCCAGAAGTCCACTATTTCATTCGGGGTAGCAGCCATGACACGCCTCCTTTTTCAATCTAAGAGGCTCGGTGTTTTGCCGGCGGATGTCAATTCCCCAGGCGGACTTCGTGCGGCGCTAAACCGGATTTTCGGGCGCGGACTCGTCCGCTGCGCTTTCCTGCGCCGCTTCCTGCGCGGCAGAAACACCGATAACCGAAACGCTCGTCGTGACGGGGGTGTAGGCGCTGGCTTCGACCACTTCGCGGCGCGGATTTTTCTTCATGCGATAGATCGCATACAGCCCCATGGCCAGCATCAGCCCGCCGATGAAATACAAAAAGCTGTCGGCCCCGAAAACCGTCATCATCCAGCCGAGGATCAGCGGTCCGGTGCTTGCCGCGATGCCGTTCACGAAGATCAGCCCGCCGGAGGCCGCCGCCATGTCGTCGTTTTCCAGCGCGTCGTTGGTATAGGCGATATAGAGCGAATAGAGCGGGTTCGACACGCCGCCGACAACAAAGGCGATCAGTACCAGCACATAGAAGATATCAGCGAAGAACAACCCGACGGCAATTGTCGCAGCGGCGAAAAGGGTCATCTGGATGATCAGCACGCGGCGGTCCATCTTGTCGCTGATCCAGCCGATCGGATACTGCCAGAGCATGCCGCCGACATAGATCGCGGCGATGAAGATCGATATCTCGCGCACTGACAGCCCTTTTTCGGTGCCAAAGATCGCCCCCATGCCGAACAGGCCCGAAAAAACCGCGCCCAGCAGGAAGCTGCCCACAACGCCCAGAGGCGACGCCCGGTAGAGCCGGGTCAGGCTCATGGCTTTTATCGACTGGAACTTCGGCACCGGGGTCGCGGACAGCAGGATCGGCGCGAAGGACAGCGACACCAGAACGGACACCACGACAAACAGCGTGAAACCCGCCGGATCGGCAAAGTTCAGCATGGCCTGCGCGATAATGATCCCGATCATCTGGACGATCATATAGACCGACAGCGTCTTGCCGCGTGTCTCGTTGGTGACGGAGTTGTTCAGCCAGCTTTCAGCCACGACGTAAACGGCGGAAAAACAGAAACCGATCACGAATCGCAGGAACAGCCAGAAGAACAGGTTCGGAAAAGTCGGGTACAGTACCAGACAGGCGGAAATGAACGAGGCCAGCGCCGCAAAAACGCGGATATGACCCACCCGCCGGATCATCTCGGGCGCCATCTTGGAGCCGCCGAGGAAGCCAAGGAAATAGGCCGCCATGACCCAGGACATCGCACTCGGGCTAAAGCCCTCGATAGCGCCGCGCACCCCCAGCAGGGTCCCCTGCATGCCGTTTCCAAGCATCAGCAGCAGCATGCCGAGCAACAATGCCCAGGAATTTTTCATAACTGTGAACAAGGCGTGGCTCCGGTCGCGCGGGGGTTTCGGGAATAATAATAGGATATGGCGTTTAAATCTTCTTAAAACCGACTCGTTGAGAGCCGTTTTGCCCCCTATGGCAGCAACAGCGATCCGTCGCCATAGGAAAAGAACCGATATTTACATTCTATCGCCGCGTCATATACCGCCCGCGTCTGCTCGACCCCGATCAGCGCGCTGACCAGCATCAAGAGTGTCGATTTCGGCAGGTGGAAATTGGTGATCAGACCGTCGGTGACGTGGAATTCGAAACCGGGTTTGATGAAGATGTCGGTGTCACCGGCCCACGGCGCTATCTTTCCGCTGTCGCGCGCCGCCGTTTCCAGAATACGCAGAGAGGTCGTTCCGACCGGAATGATCCGCCCGCCTGCTGCCTTGGTGGCGGCAATCTCGGCTGCGGCCTGCGGGCTGACCTGCCCCCATTCGCTGTGCATCTTGTGGTCCGATACGTCGTCCACCTTGACCGGCAGGAAGGTGCCGGCCCCGACATGCAGTGTGACCTTGGTGACCTGCACGCCGCGCTCTTTCAGACGCGCCATCAGCGCCTCGTCGAAATGCAGCGAGGCCGTCGGCGCCGCAACCGCGCCGCGCCGTTCCGCGAACATGGTCTGATAATCGGTGTTGTCCTGTTCGTCGGCGGGGCGCTGCGCCGCGATATAGGGCGGCAGGGGCATCCTGCCGATTTTTTCCAGCGCCGCGTCGAACGCATCGCCGGTCAGGTTGAAGGCCAGCAACACGCCGTCCGGCCCCTTATCCGCAATTTCCGCCGACAGCCCGCCCTCGAACAGGATAGTCTCTCCGAGCGCCAGTTTCCGGCCCGGTTTGCACAGCGTCAGCCAGCGCCCCTCCCCGTCCGGCGACAGCAGCGTGACCTCGGCATTGGCAAAGGTTTCGCCGTTGTCGGACATCCGCCTGCGCCGCCCGAACAGCCGCGCCGGGATCACCTTGGTGTCGTTGATCACCAGCCGGTCGCCGGGCCGCAGGAAACCGGGCAGATCGCTGAATGTGCCGTGCGTGATCCTGCCGCCATCCGACACCAGCAGCCGCGATGCGCTGCGCGGTTTGACCGGGCGCAATGCGATCAGCTCTTCCGGAAGCTCAAAATCGAAGTCGGATAGTTTCATGGCCCGCCCAGTGCCGGAAAATTGCCGAGACCGCAAGGTTTATTGGGACGGCGGCGCCGGCGGGTCGCGGCGAAAGATCTCGCGGAACACGCCCGGCGCAAGGATCGACAGCGGATTGACCGCGACCTTGGGCGCGTCTGCATTGCCCTTGATCGTGTATGTGAACCCGAACAGGCCCTCGCCCTTCTCGCGCCCGAACAGCTTGCCCAGAATCGCCTGAAAGGCGCCGTTCACGATGTAGATCGGCGTGATCACGCCCTCGAAATCAACGGTCTTTGCCTTTGGTTCGTACCAGCCGTTCAGCGTCAGGCCCATGGAGGCGCCTACAGCGCTCAACTGATCTACCTGGATACCGTTGCGGCGGATCTTGCCGCTGCCGGTGATTGTTTCGAAGTGGATGCCTTCGTCTTCCATCTGCTGCAGCAATCCGACCACGCTGATTGCGTTGAGCAGACTTGCCATCGCGCCGGACTCCTTGAGCCGGGTCTTGTGGATCGCGAACTGGAAATCGAAATCTCCCTTATCACCGGTCGGACGCAATTCCAGCGCCATGTCGCCGCCGTATGTCGCCTTGAAAATGCCCGCGTCACGCAGGACCTGACCTGCGTCATCCGCGTTAATGGCGATAAGGGTGCCGTTCTTGCCGGGTTTCAGCGTGCCGGACAGCGGGCTGCTGCCGTTTACCAGCGCATCGAACCGCCCGGACAGACCGTTGCCCGACACTGCCGTGCTTCGCAGCGAGGTAAGCGCAATCCCGTCGTTGATCCTGAGCTTGTCCAGCCGGACATCGAGATTCGAGGTGCCGCCGCTCTCGGTGTTCTGCGGAAAGCCTGCCGCGTCGATATAGCCGCCGCGCAGCGCCAGAGTGGTTCCCGCCGCTCCGGGCGGTGAAACCCGCGCCGAGACGTCCATCCAGTTCTTCAGTTTAAGATCCGGCAGGACAAGGCTGGCGAATTTGCCGTCCGCGTCAAATTCAACATGGCCCTTGGCGGAAAGTCCGGCGGCCTCCAGCCGCAATTCGTCGACCGTCGGGGTCTTGCCGAACTGTCCGGCGACAAACAGAGTTCCTTCTTCCTTGGTGCCTTTGCGCCAGCCCAGTTTCGGCAGGGCGATGGCCGACCCGAGCAGCCCCGAAGAAATCTCGTAGCGCGGCGGCTGACCCTTCGCCAGATCCAGAACCACATGCGCCGGGGTCTCGCCCGTGAAGAAACCGTCCGGCAGGACTATGTTGAAATCCGACAGCACTTCGCTGGTCAGGATCATGTCGGCGTGCAGCACGCTGTGCGGTGGCTGGCCGAACACGACCGGCATGTTCCAGTCGATATCGGTTGGCTGGCCTTCGACCAGGGCCTCGCCGCTGACAGCGACCTGCGTGTTGTCGGCGGTGAACTTCAGAATGTCGGAGGTCAGCAGCCTGCCGGGAAACAGACCGCTCGATTCAACTTTCTTCACGTCGGCCTCGACGTAAAAATCGACTTCCTTGGGCTTGGTGCCCTTTTTCAGCGGCACGGTCATAAAGGCCGTGACGTTGACCTCGCCCGTGGCGATGGCGGGCGACAGGTTGACCTTCTTCAGGTACTCGAACGGCGGCAGGTCCATGATCGACAGCGCTGCCTGCAGGTCGGAGCGCGTGCGCAGGTGAATGTCCCCCATGGCGGGCCGGACGGTGATATCCTGAATGAACAGGGAAGAGCCGGACATATCGACCCTGCCGCCGTTCGGGGCGATCACATGGCCCGAGGACAGGTCGATCTGCAGGAAGCGGTCGGTCAGGCGCGCGCCGCCGAAACCGTCCTGGATCGGCGGCATGGTCTTCATGAACCGGCTTTCAACGCCGTCGAGGCTGAAATCTATGGTGAAATGCGGTTTCGCGCCTTCGTTCCAGAACACTCCGTTCAGCCGCGAAATATCGCCGGACAGGATATTCTCGTCGACCCAGCGCCGCGTCTTTGGAATGGCGATGGTCGGCCACAGCGCCATCAGCCGGTCCTTGGGCAGCGTGTCGACCGACAGGGCGTAGCGGTGAATCCAGTCCAGCGCACCGGCAAACGACGACCCGCGGACGGAATAGACGCTGGTGTCGTCGCGCACGGTCACATTGTTCACCTTGACGTGGAACGGCGAGAGCTTGACGCTGACATCGGCCGTTCCTTCGGAAAACTGAAGCGGTCCGTCAAAAACGTCCGGACGCGACAGCAGGGCGTCGGAAAATTTCAGCTTTGTCAGGATTTCCGAAACGGTCCCGTCCTCGCTGCGGCTCAGCTCGGCGCTGCCCTCGGCTGTGAAATAGCCATAGGACGTGACAAGGTTCAGCTCGCTGAAGCTCAGCACATCCTCTTCGCGGTTATAGGTGAAATAGACCTTGGCCGTGTCGAACCCGACAATATCATCCGACGGCGGCGCGATCACGCGGCCCTCGCCGATATTCAGGACGCCCGCCAGATCGGTCAGCTTGCCCTGATCGGAAATTTGCAGGCCGAGGTTGCCGGACACCCGCGTTTCCAGCGCCCGCAGCCAGTTCAGGGCCTCGAATTCGCTGGCCAGATCCTTGGGCTCGGCATTTTCAAAACCGATCCGGACGTCCGTAAAGTCCTCCGACAGCCGCCGCGTCAGCGCAATCTCGGCGTGTGCGGTCTGTCCGTCCTTTGACGGCACGGACAAGGTTGCTTTCAGGTCGAGCGCGTTATCCTCGCTTCGGATCGAAACGCTGCCCTCGTCAGCAAGCCAGTATTTTCCGGTTTCCGTGTTGTAATAAGTCAGCAAAGCGTCGTGGAGTTCAAACCCCGAAAGCTTGGAAAACAGAGGCAAGGAAACGATCTTGGCGAAATTTTCGCTGCCCCCGGCGGTATCCTTGGTCGCATCCTTGAACAGCGGACTCGTGAAGTTGATGCCCTCCGCGGTGCGGATGAAGTCGATCTGGACCCCGTCAACGCGAATCGAGTAGAGCCGCGGGTCGCGTTTGACCAGCGAATACCATTCAACCTGGCTGGAGACCTGCGGCAGACGCAGCAAGGTGGTGTCCTCGTCGTCAGTGATGGCAACATCCCTGAGGATCACACGCGCCGAAAAACTGGTCTTGCCATGCGCGAGATAAGCGCTGCCGATGCGAATTTTCTGGCCGTCGGAGGACTGGTTCGCGCGGTATTCCAGCAGTTGCGCCAGCGGGGCGATGCTGACCGGCCCCTCGGACAGGCGCCAGTATCCCAGCGCCAGCACCATAAGAACCATGACCGGGATCGCCATGGCAACGTGACCGACCCACCAGAGAAACCCGTGCACGTGCCGCCGTTTCCTGCGCCGTGCAATCTTAATATCTTCGGGCTTTATGTCTTCGGGTTGGCTCATTTTTGCCTTGGTTTCCCTTGATATCGCCGCACGAACGTGTTTTCCATGCCACTGCTTCTGGACAGATATCTAATCCAGAATACATCGAACGCTAGTTCTTACTACAAAAATAAGGCCAAATATGCCCGAAATAGGAAAAAAATCGCCCATGTTCAGTTTGCCCCGCGATGGTGGCGAAACGGTCAGCCTGTCTGACTTCAAAGGCAAGAATCTCGTCATCTTCTTCTATCCGCGGGATAACACCAAGGGTTGCACGACAGAGGCGATCGGTTTCACGGTAAGGCTTCCGGACTTCGAGGCCGCCAACACCGCCGTGATCGGCGTGTCCAAGGACAGCGTCCGCTCGCACGAGAATTTCCGCGACAAACAGGCGCTGAAAATGCCCCTGTTGTCCGATGCGGAGGGGGACATGTGCGAAACCTTCGGCGTCTGGAAAGACAAGAAACTCTACGGCAAGACCTACAAGGGCATCGAGCGCTCCACCTTCCTGATCGACGCCGAGGGCGTGGTCCGGCAAGTCTGGCACAAGGTCAAGGTCCCCGGTCATGTCGAGGAAGTTCTGGCCGCCGCTCAGGCTCTATGACCCGTCCGACCCTGACGCAACTGGCAGTCGATGTCCTGACAACCGCCGACGGCCACGAAAAGACCGCGAAATCACGCGCCGCCGCCGCGCTGTGGTTTGCCTCCGTCGAGGACGGCAACCCGCTGGAGATCGGCGACGCAACTCCGCCGGACCGCCCGTCGCGGCCCGATGCGCCGGAACTGCTGCCGCCAAACAAGGTGCCGCGCCGCAAGACCGGCAGCGTCAGGGGGCGGATTGCCCTGATCCATGCCATCGCGCATATCGAATTGAACGCCGTCGACCTGCACTGGGACATCATACCCCGCTTTGCCCATGTCCCTATGCCGAAAGGATATTTCGACGACTGGGTGCGGGCGGCGGACGAGGAAAGCAAGCATTTCAACCTGCTCTGCGACCGGTTGCAGGCGATGGGGTCCTTCTATGGCGAACTGCCGGCGCATGACGGCATGTGGCGCGCCGCGGAACAGACGGCGCAGGACTTCATGGGCCGCCTGGCGATCGTGCCGATGGTGCTGGAGGCGCGCGGCCTGGACGTCACCCCCGGCATGATCGACCTGTTCCGCAAGGCCGATGACCCCGACACGGTCGCTGCGCTGGAAACCATTTATGCCGAAGAGGTCGGGCACGTCGCCTATGGCTCGAAATGGTTCCATTTCCTTTGCGGGCGGCACGATCTGGATCCGAAGGTGAAGTTCCACGAAATGGTCCGGCAATACTTCCCCGGCGGGCTGAAACCGCCTTTCAATGACGAGAAACGGGCGGAGGCCGGCCTGCCGCTCGATTTCTACTGGCCCATGGCGCAACAGGCCGGCTGACAGAAAAGATATTCAATATTCGGCAAGTTCCCGCGCATTTGGCCGGTTTAAGCCCGTCAGGGCGGGTTGTTTAGGAAAAATTGTTGCGATCCAGACCGAGTTTGCCTAGACGTTTTTGAAAATAAAAATTGGTGCAAATCCAAATAAGTTGGCAAGGGACAGGGAATGCGAGAATTGACCGCGAAATGGAACCGTATGTTGGCAAAGCAATTGCCGGAGCAGCGGATCTACATGAAATCGGAAAATTCAACCCGCTACCTGCGCCTTTCCCCGCTCGGCCAGACCCTTATCGGCGTCGGCATCGTAGCGGGGTTTTCCTGGACAATTATCGTGACGTCGGCCCTGACGCTGAACATGATCAGCGCCAAATCCGAAAAGGTCCAGACAGAGGTCCTGCGCGAAGCCTATGAGACCCGCCTGAAGCAGATCACCGAAGAACGCGACCAACGCGCACGGGAATCGCAGACGGCGCAGGAGCGTTTCTATGTGGCGCTAGACCAGATCTCGCTCCAGCAGGGGGAACTGCTGGAGGCGGAGGAACAACGCCGCGAACTGGCGACCGGCCTGAAAATAATGCAGGGCAAACTGCAGGACGCGATCAAGGAGCGCGAGGTCGCCGAACTTAATTCCGAATCGATTCTACAGGAAATGCAGGCCTTGTCGGGCAATGTGAACGCACGGTTAGATCAGGCAAGCGACATCAAAGAAACGCTGTCCTATCTAACCGGTGCGTTGACCGACA
>JBFFQS010000072.1:0-11090 GCA_041573315.1 Amylibacter sp.
ATGCGATAATGTCGGGTTCGGCGCGGCACCTGATCCGCTGGCAGGCCCGCACTCCTCCGGCCCAGCTCGGTTGCGCCTACCTGAATTTCTCGGCCAGTCATGACGGGATCGGCATGCGCCCGGCCGAAGGAATCCTGCCGCCTGAAGAAATTACGAATGTCATAGACACGGTGCGCCGCAACGGCGGACTGATTTCGACGCGGACCACACCGGACGGCGGCGAGGCCCCCTATGAGCTGAATATCACCTTCTTCGACGCCCTTCGCGGAACGTTTGAGGGCGACGACGCTTTCCACGTCGACCGCTACCTGACCTCGCAAACCATCGTCATGGCGCTGGAAGGCATTCCGGCCTTCTACATCCACGGCCTTTTGGCGACTCGGAACGATCTGGAAGGCGTCGAAAAGACAGGCTTGAACCGCGCGATCAACCGGCACCGCTGGCACTACCCCGAACTTCGCGCGCTGCTGAAAGACCCGGATAGCACAACCCGGATTGTACTGGATGAAATCAAGCGCAGGCTGTCCATTCGCGGTCGCCAGCCGGCATTTCATCCGAACGCCACGCAATTTACCCTGCAACTGGACGACCGGGTCTTCGGAATTTGGCGGCAAAGCCTCGACCGGGACCAATCGATTTTTGCCTTGCACAACGTCAGCAACGAAACGATCGAAATTGACCCGGTTTCGGTTAACCTGATCGATGCGGACGACTGGAGGGATTTGTTGAGCGGCGAGCCTGTAGCCGCGGTTTCAGAGCCGGTGAGCCTTGCACCCTACCAGTGCCGGTGGATCAGCAACCGCTGACCGTCGGTTGAATCTTCAGCTTTGAAGGTCCTCGTAGTCCTCTTCCACAGCTTTAACCAAATCCTGCATCAGATCGGGATCGGCTGCATGAACACGGGACCACGTCGCAATGAAAGGCGCTTCGAAAGGGTTTTCCAGAAATGCCTGCCCTGCGCGCATGATATTGTCTGCAAACAGTTCAATAGTCCGCTCTTCCTTGTGGCGGTCGATGTTCAGACCGTTCATGGCCGCGTCGTTATAGTAGCTTTCCAGCAAGTCCAGCGCGGTCCGGTAATATGTCGCCTTGAGCGTCCGGAACGTGTTGTTGGTAAAGATCGTTCCGTCCGCCGCCAGCTTGCGGAACATCGCCTTGCAGATATCGGTGGACATCCGGTTTAGCCCGGCGGCAGCGTCCTCGGGACTCAGATCCTGGTGCTTGTGGTCGTAGTTATCGGCAATCTCGACCTGACAAACGGCTTTCGGCGCCAGGTTGCGCCACGCCTCTGACAACACACCGATTTCCAGACCCCAATCCGAGGGGATCCGCAGATCTGGCAACATGGAAACGCGCATGGCGAACTCGCCGGACAGCGGATAGCGAAAGCTGCGCAGGAAATCGATGTAATCGCGGTCGCCTACGACTTTCTTCAGGGCGATCAGGATCGGGCTGACCAGCAGACGCGTCACGCGCCCGTTCATGTTGCCGTCGCCAACGCGCGGATAGTATCCCTTGGACAGCTGGTAGGGGAAATTCGGATTGGCGACAGGATAGATCAGACGTGTCAGCATATCGTGTGAATAGGTCGTGATATCGCAGTCGTGGATCGCCACCACATCGGTGTCGCGCCGGGCCATGATATAGCCAAGGCAGGTCCAGACGTTTTTGCCCTTCCCCGGCTCCGAAGGATAGAGGCCGCGTTCCTTGAGGCGGTCTCCAACGGCTTTTTGTTTCGGGCTGTCATTCCAGATCACCACGTGTTCCTGCGGCAGACGCGAGAAGAACCGGACCGCTTCGCGATACTCTTCCTGATCGGCGCGATCCAGTCCGATTACGATCCGGTGCAGATAGGGCACCTTCGACAGTTCGTCGACAATTCCGGTCAGCGCCGGACGGCCAAGCTCTGAGTACAGCGACGGAAGGATCAGGCTGATCTTGCGATCATAAGCGAACGAATTGATTTCGAGTGCAAGCGCGTCCGCGGATTTCGAACGCAGGTTGTGCAGGGTCGCGATATGTCCGTTCTGGTGAAAATCTGCCACGAAAATTTACCTTATTCTGTTATTCCCAGAGTCGACAGTATACGCATTACCGCGCCGGACCAACCTTCCGGTCCCGGTTTTTTTGTCCGAATGATCCGGCCGGTTTTTTCGCCATCAAGGGTTGGCAACGGGGCGTGGCTTGGATTTGCGACAATCACTCCGTAATCGGCCGCGTTGATCATTTCGACGTCATTGGGAGCATCGCCCAGAGCGATTGAAACCGGATCCTCGAAGCGGGCCATAATCTCTGCCATCCGGTCGGCCTTGGTGGCCCCGAAGCTCAGGGTCAGGAAGCGGCCGCCCTGCGTGGCCGACACTCCCGTCTTATTCATGCCCTCCAGGAACCGCGCCTTGTCGTCTTCACTGCCCGACCAAAGCCCGGGCTCTGAAAACTCCCTTCGCCGGGCGCGATCCGCTGCATCGGCGGAAAGGCCTGTGGCCTCCACCACCTCCTCCGTGGTCATATCTCCGAATCCGCAAAAATGCCGCCGAAGCGCCTTTGGAGCACTGTTCAAGAGGCGGCGCAGCCTGTGGTAATCGTCACCGGACGTACCGGCCTCTGTGTCTCCCTCAATCAGTCCGGCCCCGTTCTCGCAAATTGCCGGCGACCCTTGAAAACCGAGTTCCCGGCGCAGGGGAATGATCTCTGCCGAGGTCTTGGAACTGGCCAGGATCAACGGGATGTGATGCCGCCGCAATAAATCCAGACACTCCTCTGCGGCGGAATAGCTATCCGTGTCGTGGTCGATAAGCGTCCCGTCTATGTCCGAAAAGACGAGGATTTCAGGACGATTGGCGTCTTCAGAATTTTTCATTTTATGATCCTAAGTAATTTCTTAAGAGGGCAACAGGTCAAAATCATATTTACCTTCTTTGATTAGACGCGCTTGCAGAAAGCGATGCGCGCTACCCCGAGTGAGGAAAGGACTCCGGGAATCATTTCACTATCGGGAAGCCTTTGCCGGATCAGGCGGCAACGCGACAAATTCTCATAACGCAAGCCTGCAACTGCCTTGCCATCAATCTTGACATGCCTCAATGAATCCCCCGCCGAGGAGTGCTAGGGTTATACTGGATTGTTCAAGAAGTATGGGCGACTGGGAGCCAAGGCCGGCACCGGCCCGGCCCTTGGCGTCCACGATTGGTAAGGCTCTATGAAACTGAAGATATTCGCGCTCGGCGCGACCAATGAACTCGGCCAACGTATCGCGGACGCGCTTGGGCAACCGCTCGCACCGCTCGAAGAGCGCGAATTCGAAGACGGAGAACACAAGGCGCGGCCGCTCGACACTGTGCGCGGCGCCGACGTTTATGTCGTCCAAAGCCTGCATGGCGGGCCAGAACAGAGCCCGAACGACAAGCTCTGCCGGTTGCTGTTCTTTATCGCCGCGCTCAAGACCAATGGCGCGGCGCGCGTGACCGCCGTTGTGCCCTACATGGCCTACGCCCGAAAAGACCGGCAGACCAAGGCGCGCGATCCCCTGACCGCCCGCTACGTCGCACAGTTGTTCGAGGCGGTCGGCGCCGACCGTGTCGTAACCATGGAGGCGCATAATGTCGCCGCTTTCCAGAACGCCTACCGCTGCGAGGCGATTGCGCTGGACACGCGCGGCGTTCTGATCGAACGGGCAGCCCATCTGGCGGGCGACAGCTCAGTGACGGTGGCGTCTCCAGATCCGGGCGGCGTCAAACGCGCCCAACTGTTTCGGGAGTCTCTGGAAGAGCGTCTTGGCCGCCCTGTCGGTTTTGCGCTGATGGAAAAACGGCGCAGCGCCGGTGTCGTCAGCGGCACCATCATGGCGGGCGAGGTGGCAAACGCCCGTGTTCTGATTATCGACGACATGATC
Organism: Amylibacter sp.; assembly: GCA_041573315.1. GTDB lineage: Bacteria > Pseudomonadota > Alphaproteobacteria > Rhodobacterales > Rhodobacteraceae > Amylibacter. The sequence goes on from JBFFQS010000072.1 coordinate 3,893, forward strand.
TCTTCCGGCGCGACAATGATACGCGCGGCGCAGGCGTTACGCCAAAGCGGAGCGGCGGATATCTGGGCGCTGGCGGCCCACGGGCTGTTTACCGAAGGCGCCCTGAAGGCGCTTTCCGACAAGGCCATATCGGGTTGGATCGTCACTGACACGGTGCCATTGTTTCGCCTCGACGGGCACCGCTCGCAAAACGCACGGGTCGAGGTCGTCAGCGCCGCGCCGCTATTGGCCGACGCAATCCGTCAGTTACACGAAGGCAGCGCGATCATCGACCTTCCGGCGGCAGGAACCTGACGTCGGCCTCCTCTGCCAGCGCAAGATAGTGCCGGGCCAGGGGTCGCCACTTAGCCGGTTTTCGGACGCGCGGCTCTGAAAGGTGGACAAGTGCCAGACGCGCCCGCAGCAGCGCCCGGTATCGCCAGTAGAACGCCATCAGCGCCGGCGGGACATCGTCTCGCAGTGCTTGCGACAGGCCCCTGTGCAAGGCGCCCTGAACCCAGCCGACCCCCATCTGGGCAGCCTCCAGCCCCAGAAAGGTGATCTCTTCGAACGGATCGAGCGTCCGCAGTCGGCGGCTGAATTCCAGACAGTCGATTATTTCTATCGGATCGGTCAAAAAGATGTGCTCGGGGCGCAGGTCGCCATGACCCTCTACGATCCGTCCTGCCGCAATCCTGTCGCGCAGCAAGGGCCGCGCGGTTTCGAACGAAGCATCGAAATCACGCAATATGTCTGCCACGCGACAGCTGTCGATTTCCATCTTGGGATCGGACAGCACAGCGGCGGTTTCACCGTGTTCATCCTCGAACCGGGCGATCAGATCGTCCGGTGTGATATCGGCCGGCGGCAGGCTCCGGTAGAACTGTGAGAGCACTTCGATAACACGCCCGATGTCGGCGCGCGTAATTTTGCCGTTCGCCATCAATTCCTTGAGCGTGCGGTCCTCCGGCAGGCGTCGCATCTCGACCAGCCAATCGACGATTGTGCCCTGCCCGTCCAGTGACAGATTTCCATCGGCGCCCTGCCGCAGCGTCCGCGTGCCAATATAGACATCAGGCGACAACCTGCCGTTAAGCCTTATTTCATCATCCACATCCTGTTTACGCTTCTCGAGAGTGCGGAAATCGAGAAATGGATATTTTACAGGCTTTTTAAGCTTGTAGACCCTTTCTCCGGTCAGAAACACCCAGGACATGTGAGTCTCGACAGCCTCTACGTCACTTTGGATGTCAGGATAGGTATCAGGATCGCTCAGAAAGCGCAGCTTGTCCTTGAGATCGGGCTCGGACGTATTTTCGAAGTTGCGCGTCATATGTGGCTGGCACCTTTTTTCGGCAACACCGGAGTGTCACCGGCAAAGGCTAGCCGACTGCCTTGCCCACCTCAAGGCAGTTTCCGGATTTCACGTCCGATAAAGCTTGGCCTCTGCCGCCGATTTGTGCAGGATGCTTCAGCGACATGAGGCACAGACCATAAGGCTCGGAAATCGATGCGCATTCTTATCACCGGCGGGGCCGGCTATATCGGCAGCCACACTCTATTGGAGCTTCTCGGCGAACGCCACGAGGCCTGCGTGCTCGACAATTTTTCCAACAGTTCGCCGATCGCGCTGGAGCGGGTCGCGCAACTGACCAACAGCAGCTTTGATCAGGTCACTGCGGACATCCGCGACGATCGGGCGCTGGCAAGGGCTTTTGCCGAATTCAAGCCGCAGGCCGTCATCCATTTCGGGGGCCTGAAGGCCGTGGGAGAGTCTGCCGAGGTGCCGCTGAAGTACTACGAACACAATGTGCAGGGCACGATCTCTCTGCTCAAGGCCATGGAAACCTCCGATTGCCGAAAGATAGTCTTTTCGTCTTCCGCCACGGTTTACGGAGAACCCGTCTACCTGCCTTACGACGAACAGCACCCATGCGCACCGACCAACCCCTACGGCCGCACCAAATATTTTGTCGAAGAGATACTGAAAGACTGGGTGCAAACGGACAGCAGAAATTCCGCCGTTCTGCTGCGATATTTCAATCCGGTTGGCGCGCATTCCTCTGGGCTTATCGGCGAAGACCCCAATGACATCCCGAACAATCTCATGCCTTTTGTTTCTCAGGTGGCCGTGGGCCGCCGACCGAAGCTGTCGGTTTTCGGGAACGATTACGACACGCCGGACGGAACGGGCCTGCGGGACTATATTCATGTCGGCGATCTGGCCCGCGCGCATGTCGCGGCTGTGGACTATTCCGCGAACAATACGGGCGCCGAGGCATTCAACGTCGGAACCGGCAAGGGGGCGACAGTACTCGAAGTCGTCAAGGCGTACGAGGCGGCCTCGGGCCGCCGGGTTCCCTATGAATTCGCCCCGCGCCGCGCAGGCGATATCGCGTCCTCCGTTGCCGACCCGGCCAAAGCCCGGAAATTGCTGCACTGGCAGGCCCGCTTTACCCTCAAGGACATGTGCGAAAGCGCATGGGCATGGCAATCGAAGAATCCGAACGGCTATCAGGCGGACTAGAACGCGGATTACTTAAACAGTTTTTCCAGCCCCTTCAGAACCTCGCCTTCCAGCTTCTCTTTTGCTGAATCTTCAAGGCTTTTCTCCGCGTCAGGCTCCAGGCCGAGCTTTTCTTTGACTTTATCCTCAACCTTCTTCTTGGCCGCTTCCTTTTCCTCTTTCAGATTGAGATCAATGGCCTTTTCCATATCCGGCCTGATTTTCGGATCGGACCACGGGCCGCTGATCCGGACCGGAATGACGATACCGCCCTCGACCTCGCCGCCTCCGGTCTTTGGCGTGAAGAGGTAGTCGATATCCCGGGCCCCCAGCCCGACACGGCCCTCCCCGGTCGCCGAAATTACGGGGAGTTTCAAAAGCAGATCCTCATTGTAAAGGATCCCCTTGTCCACGTTAAAAGTCGCCGTCAGACTGTCGAAAACCGTCGTGCCGCCGGTTGCCAGCCCTTGCCGCATAAGGCTGTCCAGATCGATACCCTTGATCGTTCCCCGTCCCGTCGAAATGGCGCCCTTGCCGGACAGAGAATTCATGATGGCATGCACCGAGTTGCCAGCACCGAGCAGGTCCACATTAGCATCGGCCTGACCGGTGAAACGGCTGATGCCGGCCAGATCGGTCAACAGTGTCTGCAATTCGACCCCGCTGGCATTGACCGCGCCGCCGACACTCAGGCCATTACGATTGTTCGCGACAACCTGCCCAGTGACCATGCCGGAATAGCCCGACATCTGGTTCAGTGCGACAACCGCGCGGGAATTCTCGACAGTGGCGGATACACTGGTCGCGCCAAAGCTCAACCCGGCCACACGCAGCCCCGCCGCAGCGAGGGACATCTGTCCGTTGAACAATCCCAGGCCACTGGCATCGATCTCGGACTTGGACCATCCTTCGGCTCCGGCGCCGCCAGAACCGGCTGCTTCTGACCCGCCGGAGAAGTCGAGCGTTCCGGCCGACAGTTTGGCCGTAACCTGCGGCACTGCCTGGGCCAGATCGACGTCAACGTCGCCATTGAGCGTGTTCTGGTCGAGCGTCAGGCGCAAATCGCGAAGGCTCAACTGTTTCTGCCGGGTCAGCGCGAGGTCCGCCGCGGCCGAGACCTTGCGCCCCAGCCCTTGCGGCAGATCAACGCCGCTCACCCCGAAGCTTGCCAGAAAAGCAGCCGTGTTCGACAGGTTGACCTTCAACGCCCCGGCAAGTTGCGCGGGCATGCTGAGATGGCCGTCGAAACTCACGTTACCTCCATCGGCGTCCGCTATGATGCTGCCTTCGGTCAATTCGCCTTCGATCAGAGCAGCCAGATCCGCAACGTCGCCTTTTATCGTCAAGCGGGAAGCCCCTTGCGGCCGCGCGGAAATATTGAAAGTCGCCCCGCCGCGATACTCCGGCCAGGTCAGGTCCACTGACAGGTCATCGACGCGGAATTCCGTTCCCGCCTGATGATCAAGATAGCGCAGCCGCCCCCCTGATATCAGCGCCCGATCCAGCGACAGCGCCAGTGCGTTTCCAGCCCCCGATGGCTGCCCCGAAGGCGCCACGCCATCTACGCCGATCTCCCAGTTTGCGCGTCCGTCACTAGCCTTTTCCAGCAGGAGCTCGGGATTGACCGCTTCAAGTCCGGTGATCTTCACCTCGCCGCCGATCAGCGAGACGAGGTCCACACCGACTTTCAGGCCGTCTGCCACCATGAACGGTCCGGATTTGGACCAGTCCGCGTTGGCAACCTCCAAAGCACCCGTACTCACGCCCAGAACGGGATAGAAACTGATGGTGGTATCGCCTTTCAACACGACCTCGCGACCCGTTTGCGCCCTTAGCTGATCCACGGCCACCTGCGCGATCCGGTCGCCGGGCAACATCAGCAGGCCTACGACGAAAACAAGCACGATCAGGATCAAAACCCCGAGAATTCGCAACAACCATTTCATGAAAGCCACCTTTTGAGAATTATCATCCCAAGATGTATATGGACGCGCGGTGCCGAACAAGGCCCTGCCGCACGGCTGCAAACATAATGCTGAACGCGCTGGTGCCATGCTGAAGACCCGCCGCAAAACGGGGCGAGCACGTGAAGTATCAGCCTGTTCCGCAGCGCTGGCGCTTTTCTACTGCTTTTCCGTGGCCGACTCGCCCGCGTGCCTGTGAAACAGCGCCGACAGCAGCTCGAGATCTGCATTTTGCTCGTGCGCAAGTTTGCGCGTAAGACCGACCGCGCCGTACATCTGTCTTGCGCCGAGATCAAATGTAACCAGATCGCCCTGCTCAAGCTCCCGCGAAACGACGCCGCGCGATATGAACCACAGCATGTCGGAACGCTCCAACAGTCCCCGCGCGAACTGCAGCGAAACTGTCTCAAAAGCAGGGCGGACATTCTGCAAACCGACCGAATGCATGAACTCCTCGACGGTTTGGCGGATGATCGCGCCGGAATTCGGCAGGATCAGCGGGTATCGCCGAACGGCCTCCGCCGCGCTTTGACCGGCCATCGGGTGCCCTGCCCTTGCGACAAGGATCACGGGCTCTTCGGAGAGATATTCAAATGACAATCCCGGCATATCCTGCGCCGCCGGCATGCGTCCGACCATCAGGTCGATGCTTCCGGCGCGAAGCCGGTCGATCAGATAGCCGTTCGGGCCGGAGATAACGCATGTCGCGATGTCTGGGCGCAACTGCGCGAATTCATACGCGACCTGCGGAAACAAGCCTCCGGCCACGGTCGGCAACACGCCAACGGTTACCTCACCCTTTGAAATTTGGCCGCTGAGCGTCGCACAGCCGATTTCGAGTGAGCGCAGCGCATCCTCAGCGTGGCGGCGAAATGTCTCCCCTGCCGCGGTCGGTACGGTACGCCGGCCGATCCGGTCAAATAAGGTGCTGTCCAGAATCCGCTCCAACTCGGTGATCGTTTTGGAGAGGGCCGGCTGCGAGATGTTTCTCTTCCGCGCAGCGCCACTTATCGTTCCGTCCTCGCTCACCGCAAGAAAGGCCTCTAGATGTCGAAGCTTGATGCCAGAAGGTATAATCATTTGGTTATAGTTTTGGCACAAATCAGTATTTTTACAAGCCAATAAATTATGCCAAACTGATGGCGAGGAGACGAATCATGCTTGCATTGACGACAACATCAGAAACTTTGCATGTTTGCGTGCACCTGCGCGGCGAACCCGACGCCTTCACGCACGCTGTCTCCGGCATTAGGGAAAGGACCGCGAGTGACTGAACGCAAAGAAACCGGCATGCGCGTACGACGTCGCATCCTCGGCGACGAGCACGTGGACCGTGCGCAACAGAACACAAACAGTATTGACGGGCCTTTTCAGGATTTGATTACCGAGGCCGCCTGGGGGCATGTCTGGGCTTCGGATGCGATCCCGGATCGCGAACGGTCGATGCTGACCATCGCCCTGCTCGCCGCGCTCGGCAATTTCGAAGAGATCCCGATGCATATCCGCGCCACCGCCCGCACCGGCGCCTCGCAGCGCGACGTGGCCGAAGCGCTGCAACATGTAGCGATATATGCCGGCGTGCCACGCGCCAATCAGGCGCTCAAGATCGCCAAGAACGTCTATGCCGAAATGGAGCAAAACAATGGCTGATACCGCCAAGCAATTCACCGGACCGCTGATCCCGAGGAACCTCGCGGTCCATCCGGTCCCTTACGATCCGGATTACAAAACCTCGGTCCCGCGGTCACCGAGCCTGCCGCTTTTGTCACTCGAAAGCACAGTGACGGAGGAAACCGGCCCAACCTTCGGCCACAACCGTTTCGGTGCGCTCGATAACAACTTGATCCTGAACTGGACCAAGGGTGAATCCCATGCCGTCGGGGAACGTATTCTGGTGCACGGCCGCGTTCTCGACGAGAACAGTCGTCCCGTTCCGAATACGCTGATCGAGATCTGGCAGGCCAATGCAGGTGGACGCTACCGGCACAGGAAAGACACCTATTTCGCGCCGCTCGACCCTAATTTCGGCGGCTGCGGACGGACGCTGACCGACGATGCCGGCGGCTATCAGTTCATGACCATCAAGCCCGGCGCGTACCCCTGGCCGAACCGCGGCAACGACTGGCGACCGGCGCATATTCACATCTCTGTCTACGGTCACAGCTTCGGTCAGCGCCTGATTACCCAGATGTATTTCGAAGGCGATCCACTGATCGACCGCTGCCCGATCGCGGCAACGATCAAGGATCGCAGCCAACTTGACAGGCTCGTTGCGCCGCTGGACATGAGCGCGGCGCGCCCGCTCGATTTCCTCGCCTATAAATTCGATATCGTTCTGCGCGGACACCGCCAGACCATGTTCGAAAACAAGCCGGAGGGCATGTAAGATGGTTCAGAAACTCGACACGCTTCAGGAAACGCCGTCCCAGACTGCCGGACCCTACGTCCACATCGGACTGATGCCGACCTATGCCGGCAATGCAGGCGCTTTTGAGGAGGAAATAGGCACCTCGCCGATCGCCGACGGGGCGCAGGGCGAAATTATTGAGATAACAGGTTCGGTCTTCGACGGCACCGGTTCGGCGCTGCGCGACGCGCTTATGGAGGCTTGGCAGCCGGATGCAAACGGCATTTTCCCCGGTCAGGACGACGCCGACCCGAAAGTGACCGGGCATTGCCGCTTCGCCGCCGATGCGGACACAGGCGAATTCACTCTGCGCACGGTAAAACCCGGCGCGACAGGCTTGCG
>JBFFQS010000073.1:0-11087 GCA_041573315.1 Amylibacter sp.
GATGACAATATGGGATTCAGTTTCCATATCACCTTCCTGCTGGCGGGCTCGGAGCACACGTTCGAATACAAGAACCACTTCGAAAGCGTCTATTGCATGAAGGGGTCCGGTTCGATCACCGATCTGAAAACGGGCGAAACCCACGACATCCGCCCCGGCGTCATGTACGCGCTCAACGAACATGACCGCCACACGCTGCGCGCTGACGAAGAACTTGTCATGGCCTGTGTCTTCAACCCGCCGGTGACCGGCAGGGAAGTGCACAAGGCAGACGGTTCATACGCGCTGGAAAATTCCTAGAACAAGGGCCCGGCCCCCGGCCGGGTAAATACCTGTGACCTATCCGCAAAATACCGTCGAAAAAATCGGCGGCACGTCAATGCTTCGCGTCCGCGAGTTGCTGGAGACCCTCTTTATCGGCTCTCGCACGGGCGCGGATGTTTATCACCGCATGTTCGTCGTATCCGCCTTTGGCGGTATCACCGACCTTTTGCTCGAGCACAAGAAATCCGGTTCGCCGGGTGTCTATGCCACCTTTGCGAATGACAATGACGACAACAGCTGGCAGGTCGCGCTGGACCGCGTCGCCGCGGCGATGGGCAAGGCGCATCATGATGTGCTGGACCATCCGGACGACCTGTCCGAGGCCGACGCATTCGTTGAGGACCGCATCAAGGGCGCGCACAACTGCCTCGTGGACTTGCGGCGTCTGTGCTCCTACGGCCATTTTCGCCTGTCGGAACATATGCTGGTCATCCGTGAACTGCTGTCCGGTCTGGGCGAGGCGCATTCCGCCTATGTCACGACCTTGCTGTTGCAACGTGCCGGCGTGAATGCGCGGTTTATCGACCTCAGCGGCTGGCGCGACGAGGGCCAGTATTCGCTGGAAGAGCGCATCAGGGCCGGGCTGGCGGACGTTGACCTGACCACTGAATTACCGATCATCACAGGATACGCCCAGTGCCGGGAAGGCCTGATGCGTGAATTCGACCGCGGCTATTCCGAAGTGACATTTTCCAACATCGCCGCCATCACCGGCGCGCGGGAAGCGATCATTCACAAGGAATTCCACCTGTCCTCGGCAGATCCGAAGCTGGTCGGCGAAGGCGCGGTGCGCAAGCTGGGTCATACCAATTATGATGTGGCGGACCAATTGTCGAACATGGGCATGGAAGCGATCCACCCGAAAGCCGCCAAGACCCTGCGGCAGGCGGATGTTCCACTGCGCGTGACCAACGCTTTCGAAGCGCGCGATCCGGGCACGCTGATCGATGACTGCAAGGCCGAAAAGCCGGAAGTCGAGATCGTGACCGGTCTGGACGTGGTGGCATTCGAGTTGTTCGAGCAGGATATGGTCGGCGTAAAAGGCTACGACACCGCAATTCTGGAGGCTCTGCGCCGCCATAACGTACGGATCGTCTCCAAAACGTCGAATGCAAACACGATCACCCACTATCTCGAAGCCTCGCTCAAGACCGTGCGCCGTGTAGAGCGTGATCTTGAACGGCTGTACCCGTCCGCGACCCTGAACATGCGTTCGCTGTCGATCGCTTCCGCAATCGGGCGCGATCTGACTGGTCTGGGTGTCCTGACGCACGGACTGCGCGCATTGGACGATGCCGGGATCGAGGTTATCGCCGCGCACCAGACGCCACGAAATGTCGACGTGCAATTCGTTCTGTCGAGAGAACAGCTGAAGCCCGCGATCCGCGCGCTTCATGCCGGCCTGCTGCGTCCGCAGTCTGTCCGGACAGAGCGCCAAGCCGCCTGAGGGGAACGCTAGATGCTGTCATGCAGGCAACTCGCCACGTGATCAGCGCCCTTCGTCGCACTATAACAGGAGCCGTCGACCGACACCGTCGGCGATGGCCCTGATTGTAAATCGCTTGCTACGCACTTGATCTGAATCATGCGTATACTGAAGGACTCCATGTATATTCGGTAAACGAACAGTTTGCCCGCTCTCGGCGGTCGCCTTGCCAGTTCCGCAGGGTGCAACGAAACATGGAGTCGATCATGGCCATCAACCTTTCTTTCTTTGGCGCGGCCGGCACGGTGACCGGGTCCCGCTACCTGCTGGAGGCGGGCGGCCGGAGAATTCTGGTCGATTGCGGGCTATTCCAGGGTTACAAAAAGCTGCGCCTGCGCAACTGGAAGCCCTTCCCTGTCGACCCTTCCAGCATCGATGCCGTCATTCTGACCCATGCCCATATCGATCATTCCGGATATCTTCCGCGCCTCGCGGCAGACGGGTTCACAGGACAGATCCACTGCACAGCCGCGACGCTCGACCTGTGCGAGGTATTGCTCGCGGACAGTGCATACCTGAATGAAAAAGACGCCGAACACGCCAACCGCCACGGCTATTCCGAACACCGGCCTGCGCTGCCGCTGTATAACCGCGCCGATGCTACGGCCTGTATGGAGCAGTTCCGGTCGCATACCTTCGAAACGCCGGTCGAGGTTGCCCACGGCGTCTCCGTTCGGTTCCGCAAGGCTGGTCATATCCTTGGCGCGGCCAGCGTCGAGATATCCATGGACGGGCGCGTGCTGGTTTTTTCCGGCGACATCGGCAGTTATGACGCGCCGACGATGCCTAGCCCGCGTCCCTTCGAGGCAGCGGATGTTCTGGTTATGGAATCCACCTACGGCGACAGGCTGCACGAAGGCCCCGATCCGGAGGAAGAACTGGCCGAGGTCATCAATGAGACTGCCGACAGGGGTGGAACCGTGGTGCTGCCGTCCTTTGCCGTCGGGCGGGCGCAGTCGGTGATGTATTTTCTTATGCGCCTGAAGCAGGCGGGCCGAATACCGGATATCCCTATTTTTCTCGACAGCCCGATGGCGATCAACGCGACGAATATCTATCGCGCGCATTTAAGCGATCAAAGCCTGAGCGAAGCCGAATGCCGCAGTACTTGCGCGGTGACAAAATACACCAGAACGGTGAATGCCTCCAAGGCGCTGGACAAGGATCGGCATCCGAAGGTCATTATATCGGCCTCGGGCATGGCGACCGGCGGCCGTGTCGTGCATCATCTTAAGGCCTATGTGTCTGACGCCCGCAATACGATCCTGTTTGCCGGATATCAGGCCAGCGGAACCCGCGGCGCAGCGCTGGTTGCCGGTGCCGATCGCGTCAGTATCCACAGCGAGTATTTTCCGGTTCGCGCAGAGGTGCGGAACCTCAGCCGCCTGTCCGCCCATGCCGACCGCGACGGGCTGATGCGGTGGTTGAGTGGTTTCAAATCGCGGCCGGGCCGCATATTCATTACGCATGGAGAGGATGCGGCCTCTGACGCCTTGCGCCTGACGATCAAAGAGAAGTTGGGTTGGAAAGCTGAAGTGCCCGAACATCTGGAAAGGGTTACTCTGTGAACACCTCACGCAATTCGATCACCTCGATGCCCTACCGTCTCAAGGCGCGCCGCAGCGGCATCGACACAGGAAACGAACTTGTCGTCTTTATGCATGCCGACTGTCCGGTTTGCCGGTCCGAGGGGCTGCGGGCTCATACGCGGGTGCATTTGTCCTTCAACCACCACCAGATCGTCGCCACTGCACACCATGTCTTTGGTGACATGGTCGAACTGGACGAGATCGCCCTGTCCGAATCCGCGTGGCAGCAACTTGACCCAAAGCCCGGCGAGTTACTGGCACTGGCCCATGCGCCGGCCCTGCCATCGTTGAGTGCCGTGCGCGGCAAGATTTACGGAGAGCGGTTCAAGGGAACGGACCTGGACGAGATCATCGCCGATATCGTCGACGGGCACTATTCCGATATTCATTCGGCGGCCTTCCTGTCCACATGTGCGGCGCGCAGTATGGACACGGCCGAAGTCGCGGCCCTGACCCGCGCGATGGTTGCAACCGGCGACCGGCTGACATGGGAGTTTCCGCTGGTCGCGGACAAGCACTGCGTCGGCGGGCTGCCCGGCAACCGCACCACACCGATCGTCGTGGCGATCGTGGCGGCCCATGGTGTGCCGATCCCCAAGACTTCCTCCCGCGCGATCACGTCTCCTGCCGGTACTGCCGACGTGATGGGGACCCTGACGAAGGTCGACATGACCCTTTCGGAGATACGCAAGGTCGTGGAACAGGAGGCGGGCTGTCTCGTCTGGGGCGGTTCCGTTCGCCTGAGTCCTGCCGACGACAAGTTGATCCGCATCGAGCGGGCGCTGGACATCGACGGGCCCGGGCAGTTGGTCGCCTCGGTCCTGTCCAAGAAAATCGCGGCGGGCGCGACCCATGCAGTGATCGATTTTCCGGTCGGGCCGACCGCCAAGATCCGCAGCAATGAGGACGCAGACCACCTGATCGGATTGGCAAATGCCGTTGCCGAACGTTTTGGTCTGGAAATCATGGCGATACGGACAGATGGAACTCAGCCGGTGGGGCGCGGGATAGGTCCGGCGCTGGAGGCGCGCGACGTTCTGGATGTCTTGCAGGGCAAACCCGATGCGCCGAAAGACCTGCGCATGCGCGCGGTTGCGCTCGCCGGCGCTCTGCTCGAGTTCACCGGCGCTGTCGCGGCGGGGAAGGGGGTCACAGAAGCAGACGAAGCGATTTCTGATGGCCGGGCATGGACCAAGTTCCAGCACATCTGCGAGGCGCAGGGCGGCCTTCGGGAACCACCGATACCTGATTTGTCCAAAGAGATTCAGGTTCCGGCTTCAGGCATGGTAACCGCAATCGACAACCGTAAACTCGCCATGGTGGCCAAGCTCGCCGGTGCGCCCGAGGCCGTAGCAGCAGGCGTCACGATCCCTGTGCGGGTCGGGGACAAGGTTGCAAAGGGTGAAACTGTGTTCACGATCCATGCCGAGTCCAGGGGCGGACTTCATTACGCATTGGCGAACATGGCGCCTGTTGAAGAGATTATCCAACTGGAAGGCCCAGAATGAGCGTCGTCGTCCTGCCGCTGCCAGGCAACGAGGCCATGGCGCAGAACATTGCACTGTCCGGAGACTTCGAATTGGGCGGGATCGAAACTCGGCGCTTTCCGGATGGGGAAACATACCTGCGGCACCTCTCGCCTTTAAAGGGGAGGTCCGTAATTCTGGTGTGCACGCTCGATCATCCCGACGCCAAGCTGGTGCCCCTGCTGCTTGCGGCGAATGCGGCGCGGGAGCAGGGCGCAAAGCGCGTCGGACTGGTCGCGCCTTACCTGGCCTATATGCGGCAAGACCGTCAGTTCCATCCGGGCGAGGCGGTTTCGGCACGGCTGTTCGCGGCGCAGTTGTCGGCGAATTTCGACTGGCTGGCGACCGTCGAACCGCATCTGCATCGGATCGACAGCCTCGGTGATGTCTATGATATTCCGGCTAAATCGGTTCATGCGGCTCCGCTGCTGGCCAGATGGATCGGCAAGGCTGTTCCGAATCCCGTTGTGATCGGACCGGATGCGGAAAGCCGTCAATGGGTGGCGGCGGTCGCGGAGCAACTCGGCGCACCTTTCCATGTCGCCCGAAAGACGAGACTGGGCGATCGCGAGGTCAGGATCGACTTGTCCGGGCTTGAAGGCACGGAAGGTCGTACAGCGGTTATCGTGGACGACGTGGTGTCGTCGGGGCGGACCTTGCTGGAACTAACAGGGCTCCTGCGCGGACGTTTCGAAACCAAACCCGTGGCCGCCGTCGTTCACGGCCTTTTCGTAGAGGAAGCCTATGGGCGGCTTCGCTCCGAATGCTCGGCCGTCGTCAGCACGGACACGGTAAGGCATCAGAGCAATGCAATAGATGTCTCTTCCGATATTGCGTCCGCCATCCTTGAGCTCTGCTGAAAGATCGAGGATGATGATGTGCCCCGGTGAAACGCGAAGTGGAAAGCCGACAAGTGATTACATGTCTTTGACGTCCCAGAAAATGCCGGATAAAGTTTCCCGATGACATCCCTGACGCAAATCGAGATTTTGTTGCCCGAGCTGCATGCCTATGCCCGGTGGATTTGCACGCCTCCCGACGATCCCGAAGACCTTGTTCAAAGCGCGATTGAGCGGTCGCTGCGGGCAGCTGACAGACCCAACAAACTCGATGACCTCCGGCCGTGGATGTTCCGGATCATCAGAAACCTGCATCTTGACGAATTGCGGCGCAGGCGTGTACGCAGGGAATATTCGGCGCGCGAGAAACGTTTATCAAGTGAGATTGGTGAAATGCGCGATATGCCTCGCGATATTCTGATCCGCCTGGCGTTCGAAAAACTGCCCTCCGACAAGAGGGAAATTCTTTTTCTGGTAGATGTAATTGGTCTGAAGTATTCCGAAGCTGCTGAGGTGATCGGCATAGCGCATGGCACTGTTATGAGCCGCATCAGCCGGGCACGCCGGGAGTTGCGGCAGTCGATTGAAGGCGGCGGCGACCAAACCGGCGCGGCGAAAGTGGATGAAAGCAAATGAAGCTCGACACAAAGACATGGGAGAGCCTGAACGCGTATCATGACGGCGAGCTTAGCCTGGGCGAGGCGGCGTCGGTTCGCGCGCGTCTGCGCACAGATCCGGTATTGCGGGCCGCGCTCGATGAAATCGTGGAGCTTTCCTCGGCGCTGAAGCCGTTGCATCCGGCAACGCCGGTCGTCACCGGGCGAAACCCCGATGGGCGCTGGTTTGCCGCTGGATTTATTCCCGCCGCGGCTGCGGCAGCAGTCATTATCTTGGGGGCGGTTCTGTACAACGCCCCTGATCCGGTCAAAAGCCCGCTGGACTGGCACCATACGTTCGCAAGCCGGAGCTATTCGGGAAATCTGGATGATGCCAGAGCAATTCCGGTTTCGCAATGGATCGGAGACGATCTGGACCTGACGTCGGCCAACCTGACACTTGTTGATATCGTAACCGTCGAGGACGGCGACAGCTATCTTCACTATTCCGGCGTTAATGGCTGCCGCCTGACTGTCGGGGCCTTTTCATCGCCGCCCGTTCTGCCGGTCGTTTCCGACGGGGTTATGGTTCAGGCGTGGTCGGTTGGGAACATTTATTATTCGATACTTGCAGACGGCATGGACCGCGAAAAATTCACCGCGATCTCACACCTTCTGGAAGAGCAGACCAAGGGCGAGCCGGAATTTGGCGAGGCACTGTTTGCGGTTCGTGACGCCGCAAAGAGTGCCGTGCCTTGTGCCTGAGGCGCATGCGAAAACTCAGGGTTTAGGGAAATTGGGCCTGTCGGTTCCGTAGTTCGCCGCGAGGTAGTCGAGGATCACATTCAATTCGTCCTCCGGCAATTCGGACATCCCTTGTTCCTCGACCATCCAAACCAGCAGCTTCTTCCACCCGTCGCGGGTTTTGCCTTGCTGCGCCACGATCATCTCGGAATGGCAGGCGGTGCAGGCGTAAAAGGTTTCTTCCACACCTTCGGCGACGAACAGATTTCCAAAGTCCTCTTCAGTGACTTCGGCTGTCATTTCCGCCGGTTCGGCATCGCCCCCGGCGAAGGTCATCGGGGAGTCGCTTTGGGTGTTGAGGTAAGCGATCATATCGGCCCGGTCCTGGGGATCGGAAATTCCGCGAAAACTCATCCGCGTGCGCGGTACGGCCTTGCGAGGATTCTCGAGAAATGCGTCCAGGCTCTCGACATCCCAGTTGCCGCCGTGATCCTGCATGGCGGACGAGTACTTGAACCCGTCAACCGATGCAACGGCGCGGCCTACAACGCCATATAGGTTCGGACCCACCCTGTTTGCGCCACCTGACTCGACGGTGTGGCATGCTTTGCACTGGCGGAACGCTTTTGCTCCCGCTTCAGGGTCGGCTCCGGACATAAGGTCTGTGACACCTTCACTGAAAGATGGTGACGCAAAAGTTCCGAGGCAAAGGCTCACCCCGGCGCAGATCGCTGCAATGCGCATATATTTCTCCTGTATTTCTTGTGACGTGCGACGGCGTTTGGCGCGCCGCCGCACTCGGTTTTTTAGCTTACCCGAAGCCCGACGCGGTGCATCGAGTTGTTCAGATAGCCTTTCGGGTTCCAGTCAATAGCAAATGGCTGAGAAACACCGGCGCTGTCAACAGCTCTGGCCCAGACTTCGTAATATCCCGATTGAGGGAAAGTCACGTTGGCGCGCCAGTTCTGCCACGCACCGTCATTGACGGGCGCATCGAGGCTGGCGCTCTGCCATGTCGCACCGAAGTCGATGGAGATGTCCAGCTTGTCGATTGTGCGGTCGCCTGACCAAGCATGTCCGCGGACCTCTGTCGACATCCCGACGGCTGCGCCATTGGCAGGGAAAGTGACCAGCGACTTCACCGGCATACGCTCGATGATCTGGAAATCCTCTGCTGGCACCTCGTCACCTGCGGCAACCTTGTGGCCGGGAACTCGATATGCGGTGCCCGTCATTTTCGGACCGTCATGCACCACATCGCGCAACTGAATCCGCGTCAACCATTTTTGCGAACAGGATCCGGGCCAGCCTGGAACCACGAGACGCAAAGGCGCACCGTTGCTTGGATGCAGAGGAGCGCCGTTCATTTCGAAGGCGATCAGGATGTTTTCCGTCATGGCCTTGTCAATCGGGACGCCCCGCGAAATCGGAAGCTTCGAAGCGTCGCCGGACAGGTGAGTGTCGGCTCCGTAATGCGCCGTATAGACCACGTTCGACTGAACACCGGCTTTTTCCAGAACATCCTTCAGGCGAACACCTGTCCATTCCGAACAGGCAACGGCGCCATAAGTCCACTGGTTGCCGCTGGCTGGCGGATCGAAGAACGCCCGGCCGTTACCACCGCATTCCAGTGTCAGTGCTGCCGTGTGCACCTCGAACTGTTCGCGCAGATCGGCGATGCTCAGTTCCATCGGATTGTCGACGAAACCGTCAACGGTCAGCGTCCAGCTCTCGGCGTTTGTGTCTTCCGGTTCAATACCGTTGTTCCGGATAAAGTGCCGGCTGGTCGGAGTGATCGCGTCATCGAGCAGCTCTGGCGGCGTTTCGGCATTCAACGGGCGATCGTTCAACAGCGTCAAGCCGTCCTTGCCCATAAGCCCATTTTCTTGCGCCATAGCCGCAGGAATGAAACCCTGCGGAATATTGCGATGGAAGGGGATTGTCATCCCCACCGCCGCGCTCATTGCGGCCAAACCCGCCCCACGCAGAAATCCGCGTCTGTCCGCGTGAACTTTTCGTCCGAATACCTCCAGATCAGCCGCCTCAGGATCGTCTGCGAACATCGCGCGCAGGTCCTTCGTGTCGTTGCCGTCAGGTGCCATATGGAATCCTCCCACTAAGTTTGTTTATGGTGCTGTTTTTTCAGCATCCAACCCACTAACGGCCAAGACGATTGGATTATTCCGCTGCGGTAAAAAAACTTTACCGATTTTGAGGCGATTTTTGGATTTAGGAAGAAGATGAATGTTGCGTTAGCCAATATAACATTCATAAAATATGCTGGCGGCGACTGTCGCAAGAACAGTCATTAACAGTGTCACCGGCAAGAAATATCAAATGGATTCAAGTATGTACAATCGGTTTGAAACGTATAGCGCCCTGCGCAAATTGGCAAGAACAGCCTGCCTTTTCGCGCAGGCGGAGCAGTCGCCGCAAGATGCCTGAGAGTGAGAGCCGCACAGATATGAAAAAGTTGATTTTTTGCGATATCGACGGCTGCCTGAACGAGGGCAAGAATGTTCCCCTCGACGTCGCGGTTCTCAGCGAGATCAGCGCTTTGATACCTGGCTTGTCGCAGCGCGGGATCGGGTTCACGCTGTGTACCGGGCGTCCGCAACCCTATGCCGAAGCTGTCGCTCAATTGCTCGGTTGCAACCTGCCGTTCGTGTGCGAGGGCGGGGCGATGGTCTATGCGCCGGAGCGTGACGAATACCGTTCCATGGCCGATCCCGCTTCGCTGAAGGATGTAGAGGCCCTTCGCGCAGCGATCGGTCGTTCGGATCTGTTGAATTCGGAACTCTTTTTCGAGATCGGCAAGGCTTACAGCCTTTGCGTGACCGGTCCCTATCTGGCTGGGCGCGGCCATGACGGCATTCGCGCCGTCATGGATGACCTGAAACAGCGTTACGCTGGTTATCCCGCCAACTGGTCGCATTCCACCGCCTCGATCGACATCACACCAGACGGTATCAGCAAGGCCAGCGGCGTTCGTGCGGTCAGCGCGGAATTCGGTGTCGATTTGGCCGACACGATCGGGATCGGCGACAGCAACGGCGACCTGAGCATGTTGAGCGTGGTCGGGCAGGCCTTCTGTCCGGGCAACGCCAGCGCCGAGGTCAAACAGGTTTCGCATTACGTTTCCGAACTGGAATACGTTCACGGGACACTCGATATCCTGAAGCGTATCGCCAGCCAGGACTGAAGGCCGTGGATCACGGTGGACAGTCCTTGAAATCGTAGTCGCTGTTCTGAACCATGCGCAGACTGTGTTGGCCGCTCTTCTGAAATTGTGGCGCGCCCTCTAGCACTTCATGGGCTAACGCCCTTGAAAGCCAGTCGAGCGCCCCCTCGTCCGAAGCGTTCAACCTGAACTTACGACGCTGATATTGCTTTATTTCCAGCGCCGCCAAGGTTCCGTCATCGGGGTTCAGATCGACAAAATAGGCCTGCGCAAGATCGCCGCGATACTGCTCATGGCCTCCGATCCCCTCGTAGTCGTTGATCAGGTCACCGCAGCCGTACAGCACGAGTTTGCCATTGTGCACTTCAACCCCCTTCGCGTGATGCGAGGAATGGCCAAAGATGACGTCCGCACCTGCCGCGTCGATCAGGGCATGCGCCAGTCGACGCTGGTTCTCCGGAATTTCAAAACCCCAGTTGTCGCCCCAGTGGATCGATATCAGAAGGATGTCACCGGGCTTGCGAATTGCCGCCGTCCGATGCCGGACGCGTTCGACTGTGTGCTCGACCGTTCGGGGCAGCATATTGATCCCCGCGCTATCTTCGGTCGCTGCCCAGTGGGGCGGAATTCCACTGGAGTCGTCCCCGAAAGCCAGCAGCAGGATGCGCCCGCCGCCCGCAACGTTCAGCTTGGCCAACTCCGTTGCCTGTTCTGCTGTCCGTCCGGCTCCGGCGCTGGCAATGCCTGCGGCCTCCAGAGTTTCGAGCGTTTCGACAAGGCCCGGGCGCCCCCAGTCCAGCGA
>JBFFQS010000074.1:0-11016 GCA_041573315.1 Amylibacter sp.
TCCTTGGACAGGCGCTCGGTTTCCTCATCGAACATCAAAAAGACGAACTTGGGTTTGCCGCCGCGGCGCTTGATATAGTCGATGACTTCCTTGTGCTGCAGCAGATAGTTGTTGATGTCCTCGATCGACTGGAATTCCGCATGCGGCTGCTCGCTGGGGCAGAACACGTTCGGGTGCCGGCCATCGTAGCAATCGATGTAGCAGATATACTTGAAGTTCTTGACCCATTCATCCAGCCCGAGCAGGTTGAAATTGGTCGCGGAAATGAAATAAATCGGGTCCTCGTTGCGGTGGAAATACCGGCGGATTTCCGAGATATTGTTGATTGTCGTTACGTTGGCCATATTATTATTTCTCCCTACTCGGCTGCTTTTGAAATTTTGCGCTGGGTGTTCAGCTTCACCAGAGCTTCGGGCGTCAGAACCCTCAACCCCAGGTCGGCGCGGTAACCGTGTATTTCGTTGACATCCAGCGCGCGCATGAATGCCAGAATTTCCTTGCTGACGACCTGTCCGGGAACAAGGATCGGAAAGCCCGGTGGATAGGGGATGATGAAAGAGGCCGATACGACCTCTTCGCCCCGGTCCAGCGCCTCCTTCAGCGATCCGTCAATTTCCAGATAATCGCAGTTGTTTTCGTCGTAACTCATGAAGAATGCCGCCCTGATATCGCCCTCGGACGTCTCCTGATCGGCGCGGAACGCGTCGTGGAACCGGCTGAAATCGGGCAGCGGCGGGTAGTCCTCCATCAGGTTTTTCACGCGGCGGTCAAACGACAGGCGCTCCATCTTGGAAGCGTCGTCCAGCAACTCGTCCAGACTGTTGGCGATCTCGACCAGCACCTCGATCAGATAAGCGACCGAGGACCGCGTCGTGCCGATATTGGTCATGAACAGAACCGTATTGCGCGACGTCTTGTTGATCTGGATGCCGTATTTATCCATCAGGACATCGTTCTTGAACGTGTCGCCGTCCCAGCCGGTACCGCCGACCGACAGCGTGACGCGGGTCGGATCCAGCACGAACTCGTCATTTTCCCAGCTGTCCCAGATATCGGCCCAGCCCTGCTGTGCATCGTAGTAACTGGTGATGCCGCTTTCGCGGTGCTCGTCCGGGATCATGTCGCCGGCGGTCAGCACCTTGAAGTATTTTTTCAGCTGCGGATGGGTCGAGATGGCGCGGCGCATGGACATCGCAGCCTCGACCTGGCGCTGCACGAATTCGAATCCCTCCAGCTCGACCTGCCGGCGCCCGATATCGAGCGAGGCGATGATCTGATAGTTCGGCGAGGTTGACGTATGCGTCATATAGGCTTCGTGGAACGACTGCTCGACCTCACCCTTGAAATCCTGGTCGTTGACGTGGATCATCGAGCCCTGCCGCAGGCTGGTCAGCGTCTTGTGCGTAGATTGCGTCGCATAGACCCGGACGCGGGCATTCGGCGGCGGCAGAAGACGGGTTTCCAGCAGGGTTTCTTCGTCGGCGCCGTTCAGATCTTCCTGTTGTTTTTCATAGGCTTTCTTGTGCGCCGGGCTGCGCAGCCGGTCGCGCAGAACCGCGGCCGCGTTCATCCCGGTCCGGTGGCGATAGCTGGGGTTGAAGCGGGCAAAGGCGAACCAGGCCTCGTCCCAGAGGAAGATCAGGTCCGGCTTGATCGCCAGACATTCTTCCATCACGCGCTCGACGTTATAAACCAGCCCGTCGAACGTACAGTTGGTAAGCAGCAGCATGCGCACGCGATCGAGCTTGCCGGCGGCCTTGAGTTTCAGCAACTGGTGCTTGATTTCGCGCAGCGGCACCGCGCCGTACATGGAAAATTCGTTCAGCGGATAGCTGTCCAGATAGACCACCTGCGCGCCCGACAGCACCATGCCATAGTGGTGCGACTTGTGGCAGTCGCGGTCGACCAGAACGATATCGCCGGGCCGGACCAGCGCCTGAACCACGATCTTGTTGCATGTCGAGGTGCCGTTGGTGGCGAAAAACGTCTGTTTCGAACCGAAGGCCCGGCTGGCCAGTTCCTGCGCCTCCTTGATCGGCCCGTGCGGCTCCAGCAGGCTGTCCAGCCCGCCCGAGGTCGCGGAGGTTTCGGCCAGAAAGATGTTCGGACCGTAAAACGCGCCCATGTCCTGTATCCAGTGGCTGCGCGAGATCGACTTGCCACGGCTGATCGGCAAGGCGTGAAACACGCCGGTCGGCTGTTTCGAGTATTCCACCAAGGCGGTGAAAAACGGCGATTTATAACGCGCCTGAACCCCGCGCAGGATGTTCAGGTGCAATTCCAGAAAATCTTCCTGGTTGTAGAACACCCTTCGACAGATACCCAGGTCGAGCCCGGCGATATCCTCCACCGAGCGTTCCGTGACCAGATAGGCGTCCAGTTCCGGGCGCACCTTGGCGATCAGCCGGCAGAGTTCCGGACCATAGTCCTCGGGGACAACGTCGTCGAGGTCTTCCTGACCGCCGACGCCGCCCACGTAGCGTGCCAGCAGCGGGTTATCCATGTTCGCCTTCAGCTTCAGGCCGGGCCGCACCACCACCGCCTGAATATTGTAGTTGAACAGGACCGCGATCAGCGCGTCCTCAAGGCTGGGCACGACCACGGGCTCGTAGATGAAAGGATCTTCCGGCCTGCGCATCCGCGTCACGGTGTTCTTGAGCCAGCGTTCCTGCTGTTCGTTGACATTGTCGACGATCAGCACCTCGAAATAGGGTTTGCTCAGCGCGCGCGCCTCAGGCGACAGCAACGCTTCGTCGTCATGCTCTTCATTGTCGGAGGAGTCGCGGTCCAGCGGGATGTGGCGGCGGCGATAGGCGCCGGATGTCAGCGCGCGGGTGACGCGAGCGACCGAAAACGCCAGATCGTCATAGTTGGCATGCTCCAGCTGACGGCGCATGTGGTCGAAGGCGGACATGCCGGGAAAGGCCCAGTACGGCTCGATCAGGGCCAGGGACTCGAACAGTTCCTCGGCTTTTTTCCGCAGGCTGGTCGTTTTCCGGCTATTTGCGCTGCGTGACAGCGCCGAGGTGTTTTCGCGCAGGGCCGACCAACGGTCGGACCTGAGCTGGATCGCCGAGTAGTAGTCGTTGACAGAATGCATTGGTCGTCCTCCGCTTTAAATTCAAGGCAAACGACCGACACAACTCCAGGATTTTTTGAAAATCCTGGAACTGAGCTGTCCTCTACCCACTTGATGCCTTGCCCATAATCGGCGTCAGGCCGATTTCATGAGTTGTGTCTTGCGTCCCCGTACCCTGCGTCGTTTCGGCTGGAACGTCGACATGCAGCCCGGCCCGGGAGCCCTGCCGCGGCAGTTCGAGCGGACCCAGCGTATGCAGGAACGCATCCGTACCGCTGGACCTGTCGTAGATCGGAAAATCCACCGACCGGTCGCGGAAACTCTTCAGCACCTGCCCCAGACCCTTCATGCCGGTCTCGCGCTGACGGCGGACCATGCTCAGATCGATCTCGATCGGGAACATATCCTCCTGTCCGGCAGATTGGTGCAGGACGGTCGAAGACGGGTCAACAACGCAGGACTTACCCACGCCGCCCGCGCCAAGGCCATTGACGTCGATGACATAGCACTGGAACTGCGCCGCCGTTGCCCGCGCGATCGCCAGTTCGGCATCGCGGTCGGACGTCCCGGTCAGCACCGGATGCAACAGAACTTCGGCGCCCTGGCTGACCAGTTGCCGCGTGGTTTCCGGGAACCAGATATCATAGCAGATCGACAGCCCGAACCGCCCGACATCGGGAACGTCGAAGATGCAGAACTCCGTGCCCGCCGCGATTTCCGCCTCGTATGGACGGAACGGGAACATCTTGCGATAGCTGGTGACGATCTCGCCTTCGGGGTTGATCACGACGGAGTTGTTGTAAATCTGTCCGTCTGGCGCCTTTTCGAACATCGAGCCCGGGATCAGCCAGACCTTGTGGTGCCGGGCCGCGACGCAGAAACGCTCGATCGTTTCATTTTGAGCTGGCTGTGCGAAGCGGTGCAGCGGCCCGTAGGGCGCCAGTTCGCTGAACAAAACCATTTGGGTCCAGGGAAACCGCGCCATCAGCAGGTCCAGACGGTGAATCATACCGTCTACGTTGGACTGGAGCGCGTTTACATGCATCTGCACGCCTGCAATTGCAAAAGGGGTCATATATTAGAATCTCCGTGACGGCGGATAGTTCCTTCTGGAACAGTATTTTTCGAATCCGCCTTACGCACGTTTTAACCCCTTACGACGAGAACGGAAACAGGAGAACGACGCACAATGCGATCCGCGTTCGATCCGACCAGAAATTCCCGCACCCTGTCCGGCGCATGTGACGCCATGACCACCAGATCGCACTCCGTCTTCTCAATTGCTTTCCGCACTTTCTTGTGAATCCTGCCGTAAGCGATATGCGGCGTGGTCTTCAAATCTTTCGGCACGTGGTCGGCGATCAGCGCTTCCAGTTGCAGCTCCGCTTTCGCAAGAGCCTTTTCCTCGAAGTCGGCGGGGAAGAAGCCTTCGACCATCGGTGACCCGAAATCCGGTACGACCGACATGATGTGCAACTCCCCTTTCGAGGCCTTTACCAGTTCCACCGCCTGCGGCAATGCCTTGGCCCAGGAGGCCTCTTCATTCAAGTCGACGGTCAGAAGTACAGTATTGAACATGTCCAATCTCCTTTAGGCGATGGATTTACGCGGCGCTCTTGCGCTGCGCCCACGTTGCAGGAAGACGACCAGACCCAGCAGCAGAAGCGCAGGTATGAACATCAGGTATTTGGTCGGCTGAGGCAACGGCTTGAGCACGCGCAGGACCTCCTGATCCCAATCCAGCCCGGCATCCTGAGCCGCGCTGCCGAAGGCCACGTCGTCAATCAGCAGCTTGTCATCTTCGCTGCGGAAGACCAGACCCGCGTTTTCCAGCTTTTCCTCTCCCGTCGCGCCTTCGCCGATCGGCACCAGAGCGACGAACTCGATCGGGTCACCCAGATCGTTCACGCCCGCCACCCGTATCCGCAGCTTCTCTCCGCTCGGCGTATCAGCGGCGGCCAGCGCGATTTCGCTCGGGGCCTCCTCTGAATAGGGCGGCGATACCATATCCATCCAGAATCCCGGACGGAACAGTGTGAAGGCGATCAGCAGCAGGGCGATGCTTTCGTAGATCCGGTTCTTTGCAAGGAACCAGCCCTGCGTCGCCGCCGCGAACAGAAGCATCGCGAAGGTGGCAACGATGAAGATGAATATCCCGTGCGCCCAGTCTACGCCGATCAGCAGCAGGTCGGTGTTGAAGATAAACAGGAAGGGCAGCGCCGCCGTGCGCAGCGAATAGAAGAACGCCACGACACCTGTGCGGATCGGGTCACCGCCCGACACCGCGGCGGCGGCGAAACTCGCCAGTCCAACCGGCGGCGTCACATCGGCCATGATGCCGAAATAGAACACGAACAAGTGCACCGCGATCAGCGGCACGATCAGTCCGTTCTGCTGCCCCAGCGTCACGATCACCGGCGCCAACAGGGCCGAGACAACGATATAGTTCGCCGTTGTCGGCAGCCCCATGCCGAGGATCAGCGACAGCACCGCCGTCAGCATCAGGATCGCCATGATATTGCCGCCCGACAGAACCTCGACCACATCGGCCAGCGCCGATCCGACGCCCGTTTGGCTGACCGCGCCGACGATGATACCGGCCGTCGCGGTCGCGATACCGATGCCGATCATGTTGCGCGCGCCTGTGACCAGACCGTCGATCAGGTCGGCAAAGCCTTCCTTGATGTCAGCGGCCAATTTGCTCTCGCCCCGGAAGATTGCCATCAGCGGGCGCTGGGTCATAAGAATAAAGATCATGAAGCTCGCCGCCCAGAAGGCCGACAGGCCGGGTGACAGACGGTCCACCATCAGCGCCCAGACCAGCACGACGACCGGCAGGATGAAGTGCAGACCCGACCGGATCGTCGGACCCGGCAGCGGCAGCGACGTCACCGGCGCATTCGGATCGTCAAGCTCCAGCGGTTCCTCCTTCGCGGCGATATACAGCAGCCCGACATAGGCCGCGGTCAGGAAGACAAAGATGATATAACCCGCCGTCTCCGGGAATGCCGGACGAATCCAGCCCATGCCGTAGTAGACGATGAACGACAGCGCACAGATGACAGCGATGGTAAAGGCGATGCCGATCAGCCGCTGGACGATAGGTTTCGGCGTATAGGCGCGCGGCAGGCCTTCCATGCCGGCCTTCAGCGCCTCCAGATGCACGATATAAACCAGCGCGATATAGGAAATCACGGCGGGCAGGAAAGCATGCTTGACCACGTCGAAATAAGGAATGCCGACATATTCGACCATCAGGAAGGCAGCGGCCCCCATCACGGGGGGCATGATCTGGCCGTTGACCGAGGATGCGACCTCGACCGCGCCGGCCTTTTCAGCGGAAAACCCGACCTTCTTCATCAGCGGAATGGTGAATGTCCCGGTCGTGACCACGTTGGCGATGGACGACCCCGAGATCAGGCCGGTCATGGCCGAAGAGACAACAGCCGCCTTGGCGGGTCCGCCCTTCATATGGCCCATCAGGCTGAACGCGACCTGAATGAAATAGTTGCCTGCGCCGGCCCGGTCCAGCAAGGACCCGAACAGGACGAACAGGAAGACGAAACCAGTGGAGACGCCCAGAGCGATGCCGAAAACGCCCTCGGTGGTGATCCACTGGTGATTCACGATCTCGGACAGGTTGTTGCCCTTGTGGGCGATGATGTCCGGCATATTGGGGCCGAGCACCGTGTACATCAGGAAGACCGACGCCACGATCATCAGCGCCGGGCCAAGCGCGCGGCGCGTGGCCTCCAGCAACAGCATCAGACCGATGACGGCGACGACGAAGTCCTGCGTGATCGGCGCGCCGACGCGATCCGAAATAGAGTCATAAAAAACAAAAAGATACAGCGCCGAAAGGGCTCCGACCACCGCCATCGCCCATTCCCAGACCGGTATCCGGTCCTTGGGCGAGCCCAGAACAACCGCCGCGATGACGGCCAGCGCCACGACGGGTATCCACCATGTCGCGGTTTCACCCTTTGCGCCGACCATGAAAAGGAAGGCCAGTATCAGCGGAACGGCGACCCCCAGTACCAGCTGGAACTTGGTCTTTACGGCCGGAAAGGCGGCAAAGGCCAGAAATATCGCAAAGGCGAGGTGGATGGACCGCGCCTCGGTATCGTTGAAAACACCCCAGCCGACGATAAACGGGATCGGAGAGGCGAACCAGAGCTGAAACAGCGACCATGCCAGCGCGACCAGCATGATGAACATGCCTACCGGACCCTCGGCCGCACGGCCACCGGTATCCGAAGAGGCGACCAGTTCGTCCAGTTCGGCCTGGCTCAATCCGCCGCGCCCCGCGGCTTCGCTTTCGACTGCTGCTGCTTTTTGCTGGTCTTTTTCCGCCATTTGCATCCCTGCGCACCCGCTGAAACCGGTGTGCGTCCCTCTGGTTATCTGATTGGCAGCGACGGCGGGCAAGACCCGCCGTCGCGGTTTTTGCTATCGCAAAGTCGGATTACATCCAGCCGCGCTCTTTGTAATATTTCTCGGCACCGGGATGCAGAGGCGCAGAGTTACCCTGACTGATCATGTCCTCTTCCTTGAGGATTTCAAAAGCCGGGTGCAGCTTCTTGAAGCGGTCGAAATTGTCGAAGACAGCCTTGACCACCTCATAGACCACGTCGTCCGGCACGTCGGCAGATGTGACGAAGGTCGCCTTCACACCGAAGGTGGTGACGTCGCTGTCCGTACCCTTGTACATGCCGCCCGGAATTGTCGCGGTGGCATAGAACGGATTTTCGGAAATCAGCGAGTCAATCTCTGGTCCGGTCACCGGAACAAGGATGGCATCGGTGGTCGAGACAGCTTCCTGGATCGACCCGTTCGGGTGTCCGACCGTATAAATGATCGCATCCACCTTGTTATCGCCCAGCGCAGCGGCCTGTTCCGCAGGCTTCAGTTCCGAGGCCAGCGCGAAATCGTCCATCGTCCAGCCCTTGGCTTTCAGCACCACTTCCATCGTGGCCAACTGGCCCGAACCCGGGCTGCCCACGTTGACACGCTTGCCCTTCAGGTCGTCAAAGCTCGCGATGCCCGCTTCGGCGCGTGCGATCACAGTGAACGGCTCGGGGTGTACGGAAAACACCGCGCGCAGTTTCTCGAATTTTTCGCCTTCGAATTTCGACGAGCCGTTAAAGGCATGGAACTGCCAGTCGGATTGGGCCACGCCCATATCCATGTCACCGGCCTTGATCGCGTTGATGTTCGCGATCGAGCCGCCGGTCGACGGCGCGGTGCACTTCAGGTTGTGGTCCTTGGTGCCCCGGTTGACCAGACGACAGATCGACTGTCCCACCACGAAGTACACGCCGGTCTGACCGCCGGTCCCGATGGTGATAAACCTCTCTTGGGCCATACCGACCGTTCCGGCCATCATAGCGCCCGCAAAGGCAAGGTAATTGATAAATTTCATTGTCATACTCCCAGTTTAATACCTGAAACATCAGGCGCTTCCTTTACGGAAGTCTGTTAAGCGTACCCAGAGGAAGAATTCCCATGGCTCATCCGAATGTCCTGAAGATCGAGAAACCAACCCTGAATTGCCATACGAACATACTGTTGCACGGAGGCAGGTTTCTGAACTTTGCCCGCCGCTTGTTTGCGGCGGGCGTTGGACTTCGGGACGCAATGCGAAGACCTCTTGGCTCCGCGAACTAATTACACGATTCGAGTCAGACGTTAGTATTGTTTATTATTCTGATCAAGTCGGTTATACCAAACCGGATAGGCCGGTTCGGCAAAGACGCTTGTATAGCGTTTTAAGGGACAAAATGTCCAGAGAGGCGGGAATCATATGGCCGCGAATGTCGGAGGAAGACTGAAAGCAGTCCGCAACGCGAACGGGCTTTCGCAGCGTGAACTGGCCAAGCGGGCCGGTGTTACCAACGGCCTGATTTCCATGATCGAACAGAACCGGTCCAGCCCTTCAGTCGCCTCGCTCAAGCGCATCCTCGACGCCGTGCCCATGACTTTCTCGGAATTCTTTTCAATCGAATATTCGGACGAAGAGAAGGTCTTCTACAAGGCCGACGAACTCAGGGAAATAAACCCCGCGCGGGTCTTCAAGATTGACGCCGATGCCGCGAAACTGGTCTCCTTGCGGCAGGTTGGCGATGCCTCGCAGCACAGTTTGCAGCTTCTGCACGAGATTTACGAGCCTGGCGCGGATACCGGTCTGGAGCTTTACACCCATGAAGCAGAGGAGGCCGGGCTGATCATTATTGGTGAAATCGAACTGACTATCGGTGACCGAAAGCAAGTCCTGACCGCCGGCGACGCCTATATTTTTGACAGCCGCATACCGCACCGGTTCCAAAATCGCGGCGAGGAAACCTGCGTCATCGTCAGCGCCTGCACGCCGCCGACATTCTGATCCGCCGCCCGGACGATCCGACCGCAGGCACCTGATTTTATTGACGGAACAGCGTGTATCGCAACCATCCGGCAACCATCCGCGCCTTGCGCTGCACCCGAACTCAACGACAAGAGGGCACAGGCGCCGCGATCCGCCGCTTGTTTAGTATTTCGATCAAAACCGTTAAAGTTGTAAGCGGGCGGCGAAACGGAATGGACATGAAAAAAGGCGCGGAGACAGCTCCGCGCCCTTTTGAATTTGGCTATTCGGACGTGCGGTGCAGCTTAAGCCGCCACCGCCGCGGCCAAAGCGGCCTCGAAAATTTCCAGACCCTCTTCGATGATCTCGTCAGATGCCGTCAGCGGCACCATGACCCGGATCGCGTTGCCGTGCAGGCCGCAGGCCAGCAGGATCAGCCCGCGTTTCAAAGCCTCGGCGCAAACCTTCTTCGTCAGGTCCGCATCCGGTGTGGCGCTGTCGAAATCGGTGACGAATTCCACCCCGATCATCGCGCCAAGGCCGCGGATGTCCCACATGCGGTAGGGGGCACTGCGCGCGCCGATCTCTGCAAATCGGGCCTTGAAGCGATGACCGAGTTCGGTCGAGCGGGCCAGAAGCCCCTCGGATTCGATAGCCTCGATCGCGGCCAGCGCCGCGGCGCAGGCAACCGGGTTGCCGCCATATGTGCCACCCAGACCGCCGGGGATCACCGTGTCCATGACTTCGGCGCGGCCGATGACGCCCGCCACCGGATAACCGCCGGCCATGCTCTTGGCCACGGTGATCAGATCGGGCGCAACACCGGAATGCTCGATGGCGAACCAGGTGCCGGTCCGGCCGAAACCGGCCTGGATTTCGTCGGCGATCAGCAGGATGCCGTGTTTGTCGCAGATCGCGCGCAGCGCCTGCATCATCTCGGCGGGCACCGGCACATAGCCGCCCTCGCCCAGAACCGGCTCGATGATGATCGCGGCCACACGCTCGGGCTGCGCATCGGTCAGGAACAGGTTTTCCAGCGCGGTCAGCGCGTCGTCAACCGTGATGCCGTCACGAACGCTCGGGAACGGCGCGCGGTAGATATCCGACGGGAACGGTCCGACATCCTTTTTATAAGGAGAGATCTTGCCGGTCATGCCCAGCGTCAGCAGGGTCCGGCCGTGATAGCCGCCGGTAAAGGCGATGATGCCGGTCCGCTTGGTGGCGGCGCGGGCGATCTTAACCGCATTCTCGACAGCTTCGGCGCCGGTTGTCACCAGCAGGGTCTTTTTAGCGAAGTCACCGGGGGCCAGCGCATTCAGCTTTTCGGCCAGCGCGACGTAGGGCTCGTAAGGCACGACCTGAAAACTGGTGTGGGTGTACTTGTCTTCCTGCGCCTTGGCGGCCGCGACGACCTCCGGATGGCGGTGGCCTGTGTTCAGCACGGCGATGCCGCCGGCGAAATCGACGTAGCGGTTGCCTTCCACGTCCCACAGCTCGGCGTTTTCGGCTCGATCGGCGAAGATTGCGTGAATATTGGCGGCCCCCTGAGCCACCGCGGTTTTACGCCGCTGCATCAGCGCGGAATTGGGGGTCA
>JBFFQS010000075.1:0-10916 GCA_041573315.1 Amylibacter sp.
ACAACCATCAAGCTCGATGGCGATGCCCTGGCCGGGGCGCTCCACCTTCCCGCCAATGCCTTGTCGCCCGACTTCGTCAGGTTCTCGGCGCCGGTCCAGCTCCGTCGTCGCGGAGTCGAAGCGAAACTGGTTCTTGGCGACCCTGAACCCGAGCCTGATCCGGTGCTCCTTCGGACACTTTCCGACGCGCATCGCTGGGTGGCGTGCTTGCGCAGCGGCACACCAATTTCAAAGGTCGCCCGCCACGCCAGGCATAAGGATGCCTTCATCCGGACCCGGGGTCAGCTCTCCTTTCTTTCGCCCAGAATCCAGGGCGCGGTCCGCGACGGAACGCTTCCTCCTGAACTCACCCTGCGGCGGATCCTCAGACGGCCGATCCCGCTCGACTGGAGTGAGCAAGAGCGACTTTACGGCCTCTGATCCTGGTCCTGTCGTCATCGCTTCTCCCCAAGGATTCAGCGCATCTCCATTTGGCGGCAATAATCTCTGCAAATTCCCTGCTCGGTGGCGCAGGGAATTCCGCCTCAAGTTCCTGCAAACAATAGAGCAATCCCGTCACCAGAAGGCAGGTTCACTCTGAATTGACGAGAATTCCCTGCAGATTTCCCTGTTAGCAGGGAATTGCGGGTCAAAAGCGAACCCGCTGATTTAGCCCGCAGAGACCCATCGCGCTCTTTTCGGGGAAACGGTCTCTTCCCGGCGTCTCTGCCAGGTTACGAAAGGACTAAGGCACGGAAAAATCGACACTAAATTTCGTATTTTTCCATTCAATATCAACAGGTTATGTCAGTGGCGGAGAGACAGGGATTCGAACCCTGGAGACGGTTCCCCGCCTACACACTTTCCAGGCGTGCGCCTTCGACCACTCGGCCACCTCTCCGTGCTGCGGTTCAATACACGCCCATCTGGTCTGTCGCAAGCGAAAACAGGGGCTTTACCGCAATCAAGTGGCGCAGGGGCAGCACACTGCCCGCTGCGGCTATTCGTCGATGAAATGGATGTTCACGCGGCGGTTCAGGCGGCTCTTTTTCTCGACCTTTCCGATCCGCATCATCCCGATCTCGGATGTACGGCGCACATGGGTGCCGCCGCAGGGCTGCAGGTCGATCTGTTCATTATCCGTGCCGATGCGCACCAGACGGACACGCCCGGCCCCCATCGGCGGTTTTACCGCCATGGTCTTGACCAGACCCGGGTTCGCTTCCAGTTCCTCGTCAGTGATCCAGCTCTCGGTCACTTCCAGATCGCGGGCGATCAGGGCGTTCAGAGCGTCCGCAATCGCCTCTTTGTCCTGCGGCGCTTCGGGGATGTCGAAGTCAAGGCGCCCCTTGTCCGCGGAAATCTGGCCGCCCGTGACCGGAAACGGCAGAACGACCGACAAAAGATGCAGCGCTGTGTGGATCTTCATGTGGCGATAACGCTGTTGCCAGTCCAGAACCTGCGTGACCCTGGTCCCGGCCACAGGAGCGGGTGTATCCGCTGCCGGAACCAGAACGATCTCGTCGCCCTCGCCTTTTACAGTCGTCGCAACCTCGATCTCCGTTCCATCAACCCGCAGCCAGCCCCGGTCGCCGGGCTGTCCGCCGCCCGTCGGGTAAAAGATGGAACTGTCGAGAACAATTCCTCCGCGCTCGTTCACAGTGACGATCTGCGCATCGCATTCGGTAAGATAAGCGTCGTCCCTGAATAGCAGTTTGGTCATTCCGCACCTCTGTCTTTCGGAACCCTCTTCGACTTCGGAAGGAAATCCTCGGCATTCTTGATCCTGACGTCCCGCTGCGCGAACGGTATCTCGATGTTGTTTTCGCGAAATACGCGTACGATCTCGAAGTTCATCTCGGAATGGGCAAGCGCTACAAGGGTCACGTCCCGCAGTATAGCCCGCAGTTCGAAATCCATCGAATCCGCGCCGAAGCCCATGAACATGACCTGAGGTTCAGGCTTCGCGAGCGTCTGCGGATGGTCGCGGGCTATCTTCAGCAGCAATTCCCTGACCTGCTCCGGATCGCTGTCATAAGAGACCCCGACCGGAACTTTCACGCGCCCGTTCATGGATTGCAGAGTCCAGTTCACCACGGTTCCCGCAATCAGGTCTGCATTCGGAACAATGACCGTGGCCCGGTCAAACGTGTCAATCGTCGTCGAGCGCACAGAAATCTTTTCGACAAACCCGGAGTACTGTCCGACCTCGATCCAATCGCCCTCTTTTATGGGCCGTTCTATCAAAAGAATAATGCCGGACACGAAGTTCGAAACGATCGTCTGCAATCCGAAGCCGATACCGACGGACAAGGCACCGGCCACAATCGTAAGGCTTGTAAGGTCCAGCCCGGTCGATACCACCGCGATCAGGACCGCCAGAAACAGCCCGACATAACCGGCCCCGGTCACCAGCGCGTTCTGGGCACCCTTGTCGAGCCGCGTATTTGGAAGGACCACCGATCGCAGACCGCCCTGTATCAACCGGGTCAGCGTGTAACCCAGAAAGAATATCAGAACGAATGCCAGAAACTCCGATATCGAAATCCGGGTTCCACCGAAAGATATGCCTTCGCGCAGGGCGAGCCATATCTCGCCCAGTTCACCGGGGCTTACACCCCAAATCAGGGCCATAAGCGGAATGGCCACAAAGGCCAGTACAAAAGCCAGCGCGAGCTTGTAAAGAAAGCCGCTGTCAGCAACTTCTTCTTCCTTTTGCGGCTTTTTAGAGCGGGACCCGAATATTCCCCCCAACTCAACGAGCAGGTTGAAGACCACCAGAAGCGTTGCGATCAGGGCCAGCGTTTTCAGCGACGAAAAGACGACAAGGCTGCCCAGCCGTGAATAACCGATGACCGCAACCAGAGGGCCGAATATCCCGCCCACCAGGCAGGCATAGGAGATCCAGCGGCTTATCCGCTCCGCCAAGCTCCGCTTCTCGCCCTCCGACGTTTTGCTGAAGTCCGACGTCCAAAGCCTGTAGGCAATTCGCAAAAGGCCAGCACCGCCAAGGACGGTCAGCGGCAGCAACAGCACGATATAGGCACTTTCGGACCATTTCTGACCCTCGGCGACGGCATCCAGCAATACCTTGAAAGCAAGGACTATGCCAAGCAGGATGATGGTGCGCCGGCCGGACCGCCCCGGCCAGCCCGCCATCACGGACAGAGGGCGATCTTCGGTCGTGACAGGCAGCAGGTTCCGGGACAACCAGGCCGCAGCGAAAAATGCCAAGCCGGCCTGTGGCAGCGTTTGAACGAAGAACACGCCCCGAAACGTCACGATCTGCGCCAAATAAATTCCGCGCACGATCATCACAAGCCCGACCAGCGGAGCGATCAGAACCAAAAGAGAGATCACAAAC
The DNA here is from genome assembly GCA_041573315.1 of Amylibacter sp. Lineage (GTDB taxonomy): Bacteria > Pseudomonadota > Alphaproteobacteria > Rhodobacterales > Rhodobacteraceae > Amylibacter. The sequence goes on from JBFFQS010000075.1 coordinate 3,344, forward strand.
CGGAAGAGCCCATCAACTGCCCGCCTTTCGCGCGCACTGCCCCGGTCCCAAATCCGAACAAGCCAAATTCGCGCCGGGAACATGAAGGCAAGGCCCAAGACGAAAAGCGCTATAATTGCGGGCAGGTTGTTCTTACGGACAGTCTGGTTCGCTGCCTCGCCCCATGCGCTGGCAATTTCGAACTTGAGTTCCCGGTAATATTCCGCAAGAGACGCGCCCGCCTCGGCAATGGCAGCCGGCGTTACCGGCGACGGGCCAAGGCTCAGCAACACCTTGCTTTGACGTAGACGCAATTCCTGATCGATATTGCCGATCAGGGTATTGACCCGTTCGTAGGATTCCTTGGCGATACCCTGCAAGGACCGTGCTTCGGCCAACTGTTTGTCCAGTTCGGTCCGGCGGGCGGCGGCCTCTTCGCTTTCGGACATTCCTTCTTCGGGCGGCGGCCCCAAGGCCTCGATCTGGGATTGCAGCGCGTCGGCACGCTCTTTGCGCGCGGCCTCCGTGTTGAGTACTTCAGTGCGTGCTTTTGACAGTTGCGAGCGCAATTCCTGCAGCGCGGCATCCGAAGCCTGCGCCGCGCTCATAACTTCTTCGGCGCGGGTGGCGAGCGCCGTGACAGCCTCCGGATCGAATTGCGGCGCCTGATCGGTCTGACTGAACGACACGGATGTCGTGGCGATCACGACGAACAGGCACAGCGCAAGGATACGAGCTAAAATCATGGAGGCCGGTTATTCGAAGACGATCGGCAAACCGGCGTTCTTGCTGTTGAGCCATTCCGGAACCGGAAGCTCCTTCGCGCGCAGGAAGGCCGGGTTGTACAATTTGGACTGATAGCGGTTTCCGAAATCGCACAGGATGGTGACGATGGTATGACCCGGCCCCATGTCCCGAGCCATTCGCATCGCGCCGGCTACGTTGATACCGGTCGAACCGCCCATGCAGAGACCTTCGTGCTGCAACAGATCAAAGACGATCGGTACAGCCTCGCTGTCGTGGATGTTATAGGGCATGTCTACGCTCAGACCCTCCAGGTTGGCCGTGACCCTGCCCTGCCCGATGCCTTCGGTAATCGAGTCGCCTTCGGACGCCAGCACGCCAGTCGTGTAATAGCTGTACAGCGCCGCGCCGTCGGGGTCCGCCAAACCTATTTTGACGTCCTTGTTCTTGGACCGCAGGAACTGCGCCACGCCGGCCAGCGTGCCGCCGGTTCCGACAGCGCAGATAAACCCGTCGATCTTGCCGCCGGTCTGCTCCCAGATTTCCGGTCCCGTACTGTCGACATGGGCCTGGCGGTTGGCGACATTGTCGAACTGGTTGGCCCAGATCGCGCCGTTCTTCTCGGTCTTGGCCAGTTCAGCTGCCAGACGACCGGAATATTTCACGTAATTGTTGGGGTCGCGATAGGGTTTTGCAGGCACCTCGACCAGCGCCGCGCCGGCGAGCCTGAGCATGTCCTTCTTTTCCTGACTCTGGGTTTCAGGAATGACTATAACCGTTTTGAATCCCATGGAATTTCCGACCAGCGCCAGCCCGATACCGGTGTTCCCCGCCGTGCCTTCGACAATGGTGCCGCCGGGGCGCAACTTTCCGGACCTGATCGCATCCTGAATGATACCGAGCGCGGCGCGGTCCTTCACCGACTGCCCTGGATTCATGAATTCGGCTTTTCCGTAAATCTCGCAGCCCGTCAGTTCCGACGCATGTTTCAGTTTTATCAGAGGGGTATTGCCGACGGCGGTTGGCAGATCCGGATAGACATTCATGTGTTTCGTCCCAAATGATTTCCGAAGCCATTGTTACGCCCCCGCTCAGGCGACTTCAAGCACCTGTCCACTCTTTCTGCAGCCGGTCACGATTTATCGCCAGCCACAGGATCGAAATTATGAGGGGTGTGTTATTGGCCTCTCCCGAGGCAACCAGCGGCATCAGTTGGTCAACATCGAGCAGATGCGTCGCGATATCCTCATTTTCCGAGCCAAGGCCGTGAATACCTTCGGAGTATCCCGACAGGTCGACGTGCCCGACGTAGGAGTAAATATATTCGTTATACGCCCCCGGCGAGACATAATATTGCGCGATCGGCTCAACTTCGCGGAGCGTCAGGCCGGCCTCCTCCTCCGCTTCGCGCCGCGCGACCGCCTCCGGTGTCTGTCCGCTGTCGCAGCGCCCGGCCACGACCTCCAGAAGCCAGGGCCGCCGGTCGCCGCGCGCATATGAACCGATACGGAACTGTTCGATCAGAACCACCTTGTCCAGCACCGGATCATAAGGCAGCACGGTGACGGCATCGGCGGACAGGAAAGCGGTTCGGTGAACGGGATTGCTCCAGCCGCCGCCAAAAGTGCGGTGCGACAGCACATAGTCCTCGACCGCGAAAAATTTGGAATAGGGCCGACTCAAGCTGTCGATCCGCACGTCCTCATCACTTAAACTATGCCTTACAACATTATGAATAATTTCTCTTTTTGCACGAATTTTGGACTCGGCTCTTTCCAAGATACGCTCGGGATCGATCGGGGTATTATAGGGCGTGCGCTGCTCGTAGATCGACATGATTTCCGATGCGGCCACCAGCGATTCCTCATGACTGTGCCGCCGCCATATGTCGATATCCCACGGTTCATCGCCGGTAATGGCCGGATCGCCCGTCAAAAAAACCTTTGCCCTTCGCGCGGACTTGCCGGTCCGGACCTGAATATCGTACAGGTCATAACCAAAAACCTCTTCGAAAAAATACAGCCTTTCATATACTTGTGGGTCGACATTAACCAGCAGCAGCCCTTCTGCGACTGCCCCTTTGCGCTCAACGAGAATTGGATAGTCTTCGTTCCGGATTCGCAACGCGATCCTGTCGTCTGCGACGGCCGCTTCTGTCTGCAACTCGGAATAATCCCGGCCCGCAACCAGCGACAGCAGGTCCGGGTCTCGCAGAGTTCCGAACAGAAACAGATCGCCGGTCTTTCCGGGGTCTACCGCCAACGCAGGTTCGCCATCCCGGTCAACCGGCCGGAGACAGCGCCGGCAATCAGCATTATTGCCCAGATTTTAAGGGTCAGCGCGCTGGTGAAATATGAAATCGACCGCATGACCCAACTGATAGGCACCTGGAACGGATTGTTGAACGCGTGTTCGCCCATCCCATTCCAAACACTGATGAAAGCGAAGCAGATCGCTCCGACAATCGACATGATTATATTCGCCCGGATACCCGACAACATGGAATCGACGCCGCCGAAAAAGGGTTTCTGACCCAGCGTATACCACCCGACGGTAAAGCCGACCCCGCCTGCCAGCATATAGAATTCCTTCTTGAACGTCTGCTCGGGATATCCAAGGCCGTACGTATAGGCAACCAATAGCGCCGTCAGAGCCATAAGGATCGCGGCAATCAGTTTCGGGGCCGTCGGCATTCGGACTCCTAGATGGGTTTGCGCAGCGTTACCTGCGTTATGTCGGTCGTACCATATTCAAACCCGGAGGCGCACGAGGTTAAATAGAAATCCCACATATTTTTAAAGCGTTGATCAAACCCCATCTGCGCAATCTCTTCCCAGTGCTCGTTGAAGGTCTCGTACCAGCGGCGCAACGTCAGCGAGTAACTCTTGCCGAACTCGATCGAATGCCGGAAATCAAGGCCGGCCTGCTCGATTTGGGCCCGTAATGCCGTAGGGCTCGGCAGCATGCCGCCGGGGAAGATATGCTTCTGAATGAAGTCGACGGAAGTCCGGTATCGGTCGAAGATGCTATCGGCGACCGTGATGATCTGAAGCGTCGCCTGCGCACCCGGTTTCAGGCGATCGCGGACCGAATTGAAAAACACCGGCCAGTATTTCTCGCCCACCGCTTCGAACATCTCGATCGACGCCACCCCATCATAGGTGCCGCGCTCATCGCGATAGTCGCGCATGACGATCTCAACCTTATCCTCAAGCCCCGCCTTTTTCATACGATCCCTGGCGAAATCGTGCTGTTCGCGAGAGATCGTCAGACCGGTCACGCGAACGCCCCGCTGAGAGGCCGCATATTCGGCGAAACCGCCCCACCCGCAGCCGATTTCAAGGATGTGATCGCCCTCTTTCAGGCCCATCTGGTCGCAGATGGACGCGTATTTCTGGATTTGCGCCTTTTCCAGATCCTCCTGCCCGGTTTTGAACAGGGCCGAGGAATAGGTCATCGTGCTGTCCAGCCACTTCGAGTAGAATTCGTTGCCGAGGTCATAGTGGTAGGAAATGTTCTTGCGCGCCTGCCGCTTGGAGTTCTGACGCCACCAGTGCCGCAGTCTCTCGAACAAACGCGGCAGAAGAGGTGCCTCGAAACTATAGCCGATCGCGTCATTGTTCGAGAACACAACGTCCATCAGCGCTTGCAGATCGGGCGATGTCCACCAGCCTTCCAGATACGCGTCGGAAAAGCCCATATCGCCTTCCCGCACGACCCGGGAAAACAGGTCGGGATTGATAACATCTATCCTGCCGACAGGTCCCGGCGACTGGCCCTTAACCGTGAAAATCCGGCCGTCAGGCAGGGCCAGTTCCACCGTGCCGGCTTTAAGGTTCTGAACCTCGTCAAAGACATGCGTGAAATAACGCGGCAAGTCTGTTTGACCCTCGGGCGACATAAGTAGTGGCATTGTTCACTCCTCTGCTACCTAAAATCTATCTCAAGTCGACCGTTTCTGCCAAGACCCTAAGTAACCTGAACGTCACGAAATTTTTGATATGCGGCCAGAGCGGCCTCTCTTCCTTCAGAAAGCCCGACGCGCCGCTTGGGCAAGGGTGCTGACGGGGACAACTGCCATTTTCGCGGAACCGCATCAAAAAATGCCTTGGCCTGTGCATGATCGGAACCGTTCCAGCCAAGCAGGAACCGTCGCCGATAGGCTCCGTCGGCATCGAATTTCTCTGCCTGTGTCTCGGGATTGAACACGCGGAAATATGGTGCCGCATCCGGACCGCATCCGGCCACCCACTGCCAGCCCATCGCGTTCGCCGCCGGGTCCCAGTCCACCAGACAGTCGTCAAACCAGTCGCGCCCGATGCGCCAGTCGGTCAACAGATGCTTGGTCAGATACGACCCAACGACCATCCGCAGCCGGTTGTGCATGGTTCCGGTGACGTACATCTCTCGCATTCCGGCATCGACCAAGGGCTCTCCGGTCATGCCGCGCCGCCAGGATTCGGCATCGTCGTTGTCGCCACGCCACGGAAATCCGTCCCACTCCGGGCGCCAGTTTTCCGACAAGATCTGGGGCGTATGAAACACGAGGTGATAGGCAAATTCGCGCCAGACGAGTTCCTTCAGGAAATGTTCAGCCCCTGCCGCGCCCCGGTGCAGCGCAGTCTGCGCCGCATGCCAAATCTGCCGCGGCGATATCTCACCGCAGGTCAGGTTCTCCGATAATCGTGAGGTCGCCGGTTTCGCCGGAAAATCCCGGTTGGCGCGATATCCCTGCACGCCAACGTCCAGAAACCGGTGCAGGCGATCCAGCGCCGCATCCTCGCCCACCGCCAAATGCTGCCGAACCACCGCCGCGCCGCGATCCATTGCCGCGCCCATGCGCCAATCGTCGATCCGGTCGCCCTCAGGCCAGTTTTCAGGTGCGCGCAGTTTGGTTACCCGAGGCACGACCTCTCCGACATCGAAGCTGCGGACAGTCTTCCAGAATGGCGTGTAAACTTTGAAGAAAGAGCCGGATTTGTTGCTGACCGTCCAGGGTTCGAACAGCAGATGTCCGGTAAAACTCCCGGCCTCCAGGCCCTGCTCCTTCAGTCGCTGCTTTACGGTCGTATCGCGCTCGATGGATGCAGGATCATAGGCGCGGGACCAGAAGACCCCCGCCGCGTTCGTTTCCGATGCAAGTTCGGCAAGCACGTCAGCTGCCGTCCCGCGCCGGAACACAAGTCGCGATCCGATGCCGCGCAAACCGGAGTCAAAATTCTCTGCCGCCAGACCCAGACGCCACTTTGGCGCAGCGCCCAGCGCCTCGACGCATTCATCATGAACGAAGACAGGTATCACCGGCCGCCCCGTTGCCACGGCGGCGGCCAGTGCCGGATGATCGTTAAATCGAAAATCTCGTCTGAACCAGAGCAGGACGGGGCGCGTATCGGTCATTCTAATTCCTTTTTACAGGAATACGGTTGCCCCGCGCCGCCGGATCACTCTCAGGCGTTTACGTCAACGACCACCCTGCCCTTGACCTGTCCGGCCAGAATGGCCTTGCCGAGCGCCGGCAAATCCTCGAGCGTAGCCGGTTGTATCATGCCTTCCAGCTTGTCCATCGGCAGGCTCTCCGCCACCCGCTGCCAGGCCAACTGACGCTTTTCGAAAGGCTGGAACACGCTGTCGATGCCCAGCAGGTTTACGCCGCGCAGGATGAACGGAATGACAGTGGCCGGAAGGCCCGCACCGCCGGCCAGACCGACGGCCGCAACCGAAGCACCGTATTTCATCTGCCCCAGCAAGCGCGCCAGCATCGGGCCGCCGACAGCGTCGATGCAACCCGACCACGTTTCGGATTCCAGCGGCCGCTTGACGGTTTCGTTGATCTCTTCGCGCGCAACGATCTGCGTCGCACCGAGATCGCGCAGATAATCCGCGGTTTCAGGCCGTCCGGTGACGCCCGCCACCTCGTAGCCCAGATTTGACAGAATGGCCGTCGCCACCGAGCCCACGCCGCCTGCGGCGCCGGTCACCAGCACCGGGCCATTCCCCGGTTTCAACCCGTGATCCTCCAGCGCCATGATCGCGATCATCGCCGTCAGGCCGGCCGTTCCGACCGCCATCGCCTGACGCGTTGTCAACCCGTCCGGCAGGGGCACCAGCCAGTCGGCATTGACGCGGTTTTTTTGCGTGTACCCGCCCCAGCGGATTTCGCCAAAACGCCATCCGGTCAGAACCACGCGGTCGCCGGGCTTGTAGCGGGCGTCGTCGGAGGACGCCACCACACCGGCCATATCGATCCCCGGAACGTGCGGGTATGTCTTGACCAATCCGCCGCCCGGACCGATGCACAACCCGTCCTTATAGTTCACGGTAGAATATTCGACATCGACCGTCACATTGCCCTCGGGCAGATCATCCTCGGTCAGCTGCTTGACACTTGCAGAGGTCTTACCTTCTTCGTCCTTGTCGACGACCAAAGCTTTAAACGACATTCGGGATGCTCCTTGTATCTGAAAGTTCGAGAGCCAATCTGTCGAATTGTCAGCTGTTTGTCAGCCCCAAATCGGAACGTCATGCGGCCGCGATCCCTCCACACGCGAGCAATCGGGCACTTCGGCCCACTGTGACCGCCGGCGGACAGGCCGGAAATTGGCAAAATTAGACGATTGAACCCGCGCAATTGTTCGCCTATATCGACCTTCAGGCACCCGTAGCTCAGCTGGATAGAGCGCTGCCCTCCGAAGGCAGAGGCCACAAGTTCGAATCTTGTCGGGTGCGCCAATATTTTCAATGGGTTAAATTTTATTTTGTATTTTACAATTCGTGGCCAGCAACCAATTAGCAACCAACTGCGGCCTGCCTCACCTTCACGCTAAATGATCAAAGCGACCTTTTTAAAAAC
>JBFFQS010000076.1:0-10606 GCA_041573315.1 Amylibacter sp.
CGGCGCCTACAACGGCACGAAATTCGCGCTCGAAGGCCTGACCGACACACTGCGCATGGAACTGCGCGGCCAGCCGATCCACATTTCGCTGATCGAGCCCGGCCCGATCACCACCGACATCCGCAAGAAGGCGCAACCGAATTTCGAGAAATGGATCGACTGGAAGAACTCGCGCGGCAGGTCCTTCTATGAAAAATCCCTGATGCCGAGGCTCTATGCAAAGGCGGGCAAACCCGATCTGGGCGAACTGCCGCCCTCCGCCGTGACCAAAAAGTTGATCCATGCGCTCGAATCGCCCCGCCCGCGCCCGCGCTACTACGTCACCACATGGACATACGCCGCCGGTATGCTGAAGCGCTTCCTGTCCACGCGCGCGCTCGACTGGCTGTTTGCCCGCGCCTGAGATTTTTGCCTTTTCCCGATCTGCATCCATGCTAGGTACGGTGAAACGAAAGGTGATTCAAAATGACAGGCCTCTACTATCTGATCGTCGTGGCAATCCTCGCCGTGGTGGTTGTGCTGATGATCGGGCTCGGCTCTTTTACCAAGGGCGGAGAGTTCAACCGGAAATACTCCAACAAGCTGATGCGCCTGCGGATCATCGGTCAGGCCATCGCCATCGTGCTGATCCTGATCTTCGTATTCCTGCGTCAGTCCGGAGGCTGAGCCATGGTCACGCTGAACAAGATCTACACCCGCACCGGTGACGCCGGCGACACGGCGCTCGGCAACGGCGAGCGCGTCGCGAAATTCTCGGCCCGTGTCACGGCATACGGCACGGTGGACGAGGCAAATGCCACGGTCGGTCTGGCCCGCCTGCAGGCCTCGGGCGACATGGACGCCGCGCTGGCCCGCATCCAGAACGACCTGTTCGACCTTGGCGCGGACCTCTGCCGCCCCGAGATGGAAAAGGACGCCACCGCCGAATACCCGCCCCTGCGCATGACCGCCGCGCAGGTGGACCGGCTGGAGGCCGAGATCGACGCCATGAACAAGAACATCGCACCACTCAAGAGCTTCGTGTTGCCCGGTGGCTCCGCGCTCGCCGCGTCTCTGCACCTCAGCCGGACCGTGACGCGCCGCGCCGAACGGCTGACGGTCGAACTGGCGCAGCAAGAGCAGGTAAACCCCGAAGCGGTCAAATACCTGAACCGGCTGTCGGACTGGTTCTTCGTCGCCGGTCGCGCGGCCAATGACAACGGCGCGAACGACGTGCTCTGGGTGCCCGGCGCCAACCGCTGACCGGCTGCCCGGCTCGGCATCGCAGTTTATTTACTAAACCGTTCGAACAGGTGTTGCCAATCTGTTCCGATCTGCCAGACTGCGCTGCACATAGCACATGGATGGACCGGATGGACCCTCAAATCAGAAAATTTCACGACTTCAAGGCCCTGCATGCGGGTCCGGCGGCCTTCGTCATTCCCAATCCCTGGGACGCCGGCTCGGCGCGCCTGCTGAGCAGCATGGGGTTTCAGGCGCTGGCGACCACCAGTGCCGGATACGCATTTTCCGTCGGCAAGCGCGACTCATTCGCCGGGCTGAGCCGTGCGGAAGTGCTGGCCAATGCGGCAGCCATCGTCGCGGCAACCGATCTGCCGGTCTCGGCCGACCTCGAAGACGGGTTCGGCACCGCGCCCGAGGTTTGCGCCGAAACCATCCGGCTGGCCTGCGACACCGGTCTGACCGGCGGCTCGATCGAGGATGCCACCGGCGACGCCGACGATCCGATCCTGGAGTTCGGCCTGGCGGTGGACCGCATCCGGGCCGCTGCCGAGGCGGCGCGCGACCTGCCCTTCCTGCTGACGGCGCGGGCGGAAAACCACCTCTGGGGCCGCGCCGATCTGAAGGACACAATCGCGCGGCTGCAAGCCTATTCCGAGGCCGGCGCCGACGTGCTCTTCGCCCCCGGCCTGCCCGATCTGGACGCCATCGAAACCGTCTGCCGCGAGGTCGACAAACCGGTGAACGTCGTCATGGGGCTGAGCGGTACGGCCTATTCCGTGCAGACTCTGTCGGGGGCGGGCGTGCGGCGCATCAGCGTCGGCGGCTCCTTCGCGAGGGCCGCCTTTGGCAGCTTGCGGCGCGCCGCCGAAGAGGTGCTCTCGCAGGGCACGTTCACCTATGCCGCCGACGCGATTCCGGGCCCGGAACTGAGCGCGCTGATGTCCCAGGCAAAGGCGGCGCGACGTAAATGACCGAAGCCGGGCACCAGACGCCGAGTGATACCTAAACGGGGTTTTTCCGCATTCACGACGATAACTGAGGCAATTCCGTCGATTTTTCACTTTTACATCGCGCTTGCATTGCGTATTCCCTGACAGGAATTCGTCTCAGGCCGGCTGGCTTGTGAAAATCAAGAGGAGCAATCATATGAAGGTTCTCGTCCCTGTAAAACGGGTGATCGACTACAACGTGAAGGTCCGCGTGAAGGCGGACGGCAGCGGGGTCGATCTTGCTAACGTCAAGATGTCTATGAACCCGTTCGACGAGATCGCGGTGGAGCAGGCGATCCGGCTCAGGGAAGCCGGCAAGGCAGAAGAGATCGTGGCTGTCAGCATCGGCGTCAAGCAGGCGCAGGAAACCCTGCGCACGGCGCTGGCGATGGGCGCGGACCGCGCCATCCTGATCGTGGCCTCGGACGACGTGCACCAGGACATCGAACCGCTGGCCGTGGCCAAGCTGCTGAAAGCCGTGGTCGATGAAGAGCAACCCGGCCTCGTGCTCTGCGGCAAGCAGGCAATCGACAACGACATGAACGCCACCGGCCAGATGCTCAGCGCTTTGCTGGGCTGGTCGCAGGCGACCTTCGCCTCCGAGGTGGACATCGAGGGCGACAGCGCAGTTGTCACCCGCGAGGTCGACGGCGGCCTGCAAACCATCAAGGTGACCATGCCCACGGTGATCACCGTGGACCTGCGCCTGAACGAGCCGCGCTATGCCAGCCTGCCCAACATCATGAAGGCCAAGAAAAAGCCGCTCGACGAAAAAACGCCTGCCGATTACGGCGTTGACGTCACGCCGCGACTGACGGTCGTGAAGACGGCGGAGCCGCCAACCCGCGCCGCCGGCGTGAAAGTTGCCGACGTGGCCGAACTGGTCGCGAAACTCAAAGACGAAGCGGGAGTATTGTAATGGCTGTTCTTCTACTTGCCGAAGTAACCGACGGGCATCTGGCGCTGGACGCCACCGCCAAGGCCGTCACCGCCGCTAAACAACTGGGCGAAGTCACCGCGCTCTGCGCAGGTGCGCATGCCGCCGACGCCGCCGCCGAGGTCGCGAAAATCGACGGCGTGGCCAAAGTGCTCTGCGCCGAGGATGCCTCGCTGGGCCACCGTCTGGCTGAAAGCACCGCCGACCTGATCGTGTCGCTCGCGGCTGATTACGACCACATCGTCGCGCCCGCCACGACGGACGCGAAAAACGTCATGCCGCGCGTCGCCGCCCTGCTCGACGTCATGGTGATCTCGGATGTCTCCGCCGTGGTTGACGCCGACACGTTCGAACGCCCGATCTACGCGGGCAACGCAATCCAGACCGTCAAAAGCACGGATGCGAAAAAAGTCGTCACCTTCCGCACGTCGACCTTCGACGCGGCAGGCGACGGCGGATCGGCCTCTGTCGAAACCATCGGCGCGGGCGCGTCCAAGGGCCTGAGCGAATGGATCGAGGACAAGAACGCCAAGAGCGACCGTCCCGAACTGACCAGCGCGGGCATCGTCGTCTCTGGCGGGCGCGGCGTCGGCTCCGAAGACGATTTCGAGCTGATCAAGAAACTGGCCGACAAGCTGGGCGCCGCCGTCGGCGCGTCCCGCGCCGCGGTCGACAGCGGCTTCGCGCCGAACGACTGGCAGGTCGGCCAGACCGGCAAGGTCGTTGCCCCCGAGCTTTACATCGCCATCGGCATCTCGGGCGCGATCCAGCACCTTGCGGGCATGAAGGACTCCAAAGTCATCGTCGCCATCAACAAGGACGAGGAAGCCCCGATCTTTCAGGTCGCGGACTACGGATTGGTCGCCGACCTGTTCGACGCCGTGCCGAAGCTGACCGACGCGCTGTAAAGCACAACAAAAGTCATGAAAAATTTGCGGCATCCCGATCCCCGGGGTGCCGCATTTTCGTCTCTACGGGTCTTCGCGCGCCGGATTTAGCCGCGGAAAAAGGCGAAGGTTCTCGCGAATACCGAGCGCGTGGGTCATCAGGCCTCTCTCTTCAAGGGTTGCCGGCCTTGGCCTTGCTGATCTGGGGTTTGCACCCGCCGCATGTCAACCATTCCCGAAAACAGCCCTGCCGGATCAAGCGCCGCATTGCGGGGGCGGCCAATTTTGCTACAGTGGCCGAAAACGGAGTGCGAATATGCGGATCGGCAAGGTCGGGATTATCGGGGCGGGACGAATGGGCAGCGGCATCGCGCATGTCTTTGCCGCCGCCGGCTATGACGTGGTGCTGCATGACAAGGATGCGGATCGGCTGAAGGCCGCACCCGGAGTGATCGCCGCCAGCCTGTCGCGGCAGTCGCATCACGGCGATATCTCCGAGGCGCAGCGGGACGCGGCCCTCAGGCGGATATCGCTGGCCTCCGGCATGGCGGAGGTCGGCGCATGCGACCTGGTGATCGAGAGCGCGACGGAACTCGAGACCACCAAACAGGCGATTTTCAAGGAATTGCTGCCGCACCTCTCCGAAAACACCGTCCTCGCCTCGAATACGTCTTCGATCTCGATCACCCGCCTGGCAGCCGGCACCGACCGGCCGCCCAAATTCATCGGCCTGCATTTCATGAACCCGGTCCCCGTGATCGAACTGGTCGAACTGATCCGCGGCATCGAAACCGACGACGAGACCTACGGCCTGATGCATGAGGTGGTCACCTCGCTGGGCAAGACCGCGATCACGTCGCAGGACTATCCCGCCTTCATCGTGAACCGCATTCTGGCTCCGATGATCAACGAAGCGGTCTACACGCTCTACGAGGGCGTCGGGTCGGTGGACGATATCGACCGGTCCATGAAGCTGGGCGCGCGGTTTCACATGGGGCCGCTGGAACTGGCCGACTATATCGGGCTGGATGTGGTTCTGGCGATCCTCAGGGTGCTTCACAACGATCTGGCCGACTCGAAATACCGCCCCTGCCCGCTGCTGACGAAATATGTCGAGGCAGGCTGGCTCGGGCGCAAGACGGGCAAGGGGTTCTACGATTACAGCGGCGAGGTGCCGAAGCCGTCTCGCTGACCGGACGGCAGTACGGGGGCTGCTTGGGGGCTACTTGCCCTCGCCAAACAGGTTGTTGACCAGATTCTCCAGCGCGATCGCCAGTTTTTCGGCCTCCGGGCCGCTGGTCTCGATCTTGATGCAGGTGCCCTTGGGGGCGGCAAGCATCATCAGGCCCATGATCGAATCGCCCGGAACGGTCATTCCGTCCTTGCTGACCTCGGCCATTGCGTCATGGGCCTCGACGGTCTCGACGAATTTGGCGGACGCGCGGGCATGCAGGCCCTTTTCATTCTGGATCTTCAGTTCTTTTTCCACTGGGTCCACCCGTGATCAGTAAATACCATCGCTGACGTTTATATACTTACGACCCGCTTCCAAAGAAGCGGCAACTGCCTTTTCTATCGGCACGTTGCGGGATTTTGCCAGTTTGACCAGCATCGGCAGGTTTGCACCATAAAGGATCTTGCGGCTGGAGCAGTTGCAGGCCTTCATGCTCAGGTTGGACGGGGACCCGCCGAACATGTCCGTCACCACGACGACGCCGTCGCCGGTGTCGACATCGTCGGCGGCGCGGCATATCTCTGCCTGCTTGGAGGCGCGATCGCATTCCGCTGTGGTCGCTATCGCCCTGATATTCTCCTGTTTGCCCACGACATGCTCGACCGCGGCCAGATATTCACGGGCCAGTCCGCCATGCGCAACTATCACAATCCCGATCACGGCACCGATCGCTCCTGTTCATCGCGCGTTTCCGCGCGCCGTTCTAACTCTCGGTGGCGTATAGACACCTGCCAGCCCTTGGGTGCAAGGGCTTTAGACAAGTCTTCCACAATACTTACCGATCTGTGACACCCTCCGGTGCAACCCAATCCGATACTGAAATGCGATTTGCCTTCGTCCCTGTAGGCCGGCAGCAGAAGGTCAACCATATCTGTAAGCTGGTCAAAGAACTTCCTGTACCGCGGATCGCCCCGGACATAGGTTTGGACTGCTTCATCCAGTCCCGTCAGCGACCGCAGAGACTCATCCCAATACGGATTCCTAAGAAATCGGCAATCCAGCACCATGTCAATTCCCCGCGGCAACCCGCGCTTGTAGGAAAAGGACTGCAGGCTGACCGCCAGAAACGAGCCGTCCTTGCCGCCGAACATGGCTGATATCTCGGCGCGCAGGTCATGCGGCGACATCTCGGAGGTATCGATAAAGACGTCGGCCCGCTTGCGCAGGCTGTCCAGCAGGCGCAGTTCCGTTTCGATACCGTCGCGCGGCGACCCGGTCGGGGCCAGCGGATGCCGGCGCCGGGTCTCGCTGTAGCGGCGCAGAAGAATATTGATATCGCAGTCGACGAACAGCAGCGTGCCGTCATAGCCGCCGTGGCGTTCAACCTGCTCCATGGCATCCAGAACGCCGGCGGTGGTAAAATCGCGCGTCCGCACGTCGATGCCAAGCGCCAGCGGCTTTTTGTAGACCGGTCCGGCCAGCAGTCGCGGCAGCAGGTCGAGCGGCAGGTTCTCGATCGTCTCGTATCCCAGATCCTCGAATGCGTTGATCGTGGTGCTGCGGCCCGCGCCGGACGGTCCGGTCACGAACACGATGCTGGAATTGCCCGTTTCGCTGCTCATTCATTCCTCAATGACGGCGGCCCGCCGTCACATACAGCTTGACCGCTATCGCCAGATTTGGGGTGTTCCCCCCCAAAATCAAATCAACTTCCTGCGCGCCAAACTTGATTACCCTTCGCGGCGGCAGGCGATCCTGCTCTTCCAGATCCAGATCTATCACCAGCCGGACAAGGGCCTGTTCAGTGAAATCGACCTTTATTAGCCCGACTTTGCGCGCTTCCAGCAGTCCTTGCAAGACCAGTGGCGCACGCGCGTGACAACCTGTGTCTTCGGCGTACAACTCCACCTGGTCGTCGGCAACCAGTTTCGCGCCCAGCGCGATCAGTTCCAGCGCCAGCGAGGATTTTCCCGAACCGGACCGGCCCAGGATCAGAATTCCCGCCTCGCCGAGGGCGACACAACTCGCGTGCCGCAGCCCCGGCGCCAGCCCGGTGGTCATGTCGGAAGCCCGATGATGAAACGCGCGCCCTGTATCTCGCCGTCATCCTCACCGCCCGTTGCGCGGATGTTCTCGGCCCAGATCACGCCGTTATGCGCCTCGACGATCTGTTTCGAAATCGCGAGCCCCAGCCCGGAATGCCCGCCGAACTCGCCCGTCGGACGCTGGGAATAGAACCGCGAGAAAATGGTCTCCAGGCTGTCTTCCGGGATGCCCGGTCCGGTGTCCTCGACGGCGATCAGAATGCGGTCGTCGCGTTCGCGTATCCACAGCCGCACAACGTCATTCATTTCGCAGAACGAAATCGCGTTCGACAGCAGGTTGACGATGACCTGCGCCAGCCGCTCTTCGATGCCGTTGAAATAGATCGGAGAGGCCGGACGGTCCCAGAGCAGTTCGACGCCCAGCGCGTCGCTCTGGTTCCGGTGGAAATCGACGATATTCTCCAGCATCTGGGTGATGTCGAAGGGCTTCATCTGTTCCTTGACCAGTTCGCCGTCCAGCCGCGACATATGCGAGATATCCGAGACCAGCCTGTCCATGCGGCGGATATCGTGCTCGATGATCTTCATCATCCTTTCGCGCGACTGGTCCGATTTGGTGGCCCGCAGCGTTTCGACCGCCGAGCGCAGAGAGGCCAGCGGATTCTTGATTTCATGCGCCACATCCGCGGCAAAGCGTTCGTTGGCCTCGATCCGGTCATAGAGCGCCGAGGTCATCTCGCGCATCGCCACCGACAGGCGCCCGATCTCGTCGGGCCGTGACATCAGGTTCGGTATCTTGACCTTTTCCGGCTCCAGATCACGATAGCGCGCCTGCTTGCCGGCCTCCGCCGCCTCGGCCAGATCGTGGATCGGATTGGCGATAGTCTTGGCCAGAACGATCGACAGAACGACCGACACCGCGAGCGCCAGCATGAAAACCCGCAGCACGGCGTTTCGGTCCTGCCCGACGATCTGTTCCAGATAGCCCTCGACGGTGGACAGCACCAGCACGCCCTCGGTCACGCCGTTGACGATCAACGGACGCCCGATTGCCAGAACGGCATAGCCGTCGGCCGTATAGCGCTGCCGGAATTCCGCCGACCCGTTCAACACGTCCAGCGCCAGCGCATCGGCAATCTCGCGCGCGTAGGCAGGCGCCTCTTCCTGATAAGGTTGCTCCGCGAGGCTCGAAAAATATGCGAAGACCTGCTTGAAGCCTGTGATTACCTTGTCGGTGAAGCTCCTGCTCTCGGGCTTCAGCCCGTCGGGCGCCGTCGACTTCGCGGCCAGCATGACGCCGTCCGGCGCATAGAAGCGCACCTCCAGCCCGTCCGACACCGGCAGCATCGACACCGTGTCCAGCAATTTCAGGAATTTGACCACCGGATCGGTTTCAGCAACGATCGTAGCCCCTGCCAGACGCACGAACAGATCGGACTCGAGCACCATCCCGGTGCGGCGGTCGCGGACCGAGTTGTTCTGGAACTGGCTCAGGTACAGGATGCCCACCATCAAAACGCAGAGCGCGACGGTATTGAACGTGATGATCCGCTGCGCCAGATGCGACCCGCGGAACCGCATGAACCTTTGCCATGCGGTGAGTTTCTTCTGGCTGATGTCTGACTGGGCCATGCGCTATATTAGCGCCAAAGCGGGCGCGTTGAAATCCATGGTTTCGCCAGCGGAACCCAGTGTGGCTTCAGGTCTCGTTATAGCGGTAACCGATGCCATACAACGTCTCGATAGCAGAGAATTCCGGGTCGATTGCGCGGAACTTCTTGCGCAGCCGCTTGATGTGGCTGTCGATGGTCCGGTCGTCGACATAAACCTGATCGTCATAGGCCACGTCCATAAGCTGGTCGCGGCTCTTGACGAAGCCGGGGTACTGGGCCAGCGTCTGCAGCAGCAGGAACTCCGTCACTGTCAGCGACACGTCCTGGCCGCGCCATGTCACGGCATGTCGCAGCGGGTCCATGGTCAGTTCGCCGCGCTCGATCAGGTTCTTTTTTACCGGCGTGTTCGCATCCGCGTCGTCGGCGCGCAGAATCTCCTTGCGGCGCAGCAGCGCGCGGATGCGCTCGACCAGCAGGCGTTGCGAGAACGGCTTGGTGACATAATCGTCAGCCCCCATCCGCAGCCCCAGAACCTCGTCGATCTCGTCGTCCTTGGACGTCAGGAAGATCACCGGAATGTCAGAGGTCTGCCGCATCCGGCTCAACAGGTCCATGCCGTCCATGCGCGGCATCTTGATGTCGAGGATCGCCATATCCGGCATTTCCTCGTTGAACGCGTTCAGCGCCTGCAGCCCGTCGTGAAAGCAGGAAACCACGTGCCCCTCGGCCTCAAGGGTCAGGGACACGGACGCGATGATGTTCTGATCGTCGTCTACCAACGCAATATGTGCCATTAAATCGCCCGTACCATATAAGTGCCCTACACTTGCTTGTAGCCAAGGGTGAGTCGCAGAATCAATCTTTTGTTTACCTTCGGGCCAAATGACCGCCCCGTCCGGTCCGATTTTTTCAAACTTTCGACATTCTGTCTCGAAGTTATCGCTAACTGTGCGCTATTGGCGTGCCTCTGCGATTTTGTTCCGAAAACTCAGGTGCTATAGAGCACAAACTCGCCAGCCTCGGCGCGGGGCCGACACCCGCCGCACGAGCGCTGGATCATTTTCTCGGCGGTCATCGATTTCGGACCGGTCAATGGAGTTCAGCAATGCACACAGGTCGCTATAATCCCGCTCGGACGTTGGAAGACACAGGCATCACGGGCGTAGGGTCAGCCCACTACAATCTCTTGGAGCCCGCGTTGATCGAGGCCGCGCTGCGCCGCAACGAAGGTTCGCTGGGCAACGGCGGCACGCTGCTGGTGGAAACCGGCGAATTCACCGGCCGCTCGCCCAAGGACAAGTTCACGGTGGACGAGCCCTCGGTCAAGAAAACGATCTGGTGGGAAAACAATCCGCCGATGTCGCCCGAGCACTTCGAGCAGCTGTATCAGGACATGCTGGCTCACATGAAGGGCGGCGAGTATTTCATCGAGGACCTCTACTCCGGCGCCGATCCGGCCTATCGCATCAACATGCGCATGATCACCGAGCTGGCCTGGCACGCGCTGTTCAACCGCACCATGTTCGTCCGCCCCGACATGTCCGAACTCGAAACGTTCGAGCCGGAATACACCGTCATCAACTGCCCGACCTTCAAATCCGACCCGAAACGCCACGGCTGCCGTTCCGAAACCGTGATCGCGGTTTCGATCGAGCGCAAGATGATCCTGATCGGCAACACGCAATACGCCGGCGAAAACAAGAAATCCGTGTTCTCGCTGATGAACTACCTGCTGCC
>JBFFQS010000077.1:0-10437 GCA_041573315.1 Amylibacter sp.
CCACATATCGGCGCAGGATCGGCGACAGATAAGCATCTACCACCGTGGTGTCGCCGCGTCCGACGAGCTTGATCAGCGGGCTGGTTTGGTGGCTCAGGGATATCTGGGTGAAGCCGACAGAGCGGGCGATCTCGCCGACCGCGTCCTCGTGATCGGGATACCTGTAGCCATGCATGAACGCTATCGCGACCGAGCGATAGCCGCTGTCATAGGCGCTTTGCAATGCCTGCCGCACGTCAGTGTGCGAAGGTTCTCTCAGAACCTCACCGGAGGGGGTTACCCGCTCATCCACTTCGATGACGGAACTGTGCAGCAGTTCCGGCAGCTGAATGTGCAGGTCGAACAGGCGCGGGCGGTTCTGGTAACCAATACGCAGGAGGTCGCGCAAACCCTTGGTGATCACCAGAACCGTCGCGTCGCCCTTGCGTTCCAGCAAGGCGTTCGTCGCGACGGTAGTCCCCATCTTGACCACCGAAATCCGGTCGGACGGGATCGGATCGGCTTGGGAAATGCCCAGAAGGTCGCGTATCCCCTGCACTGCCGCGTCAGGGTAGCGTTCGGGATTTTCCGAAAGCAATTTATGCGTCAGAAGCGGTCCATCCGGCGGGCGGGCAACGACATCGGTGAATGTTCCGCCGCGGTCGATCCAAAACTGCCATTTCCTGGGCATTGAAACCACTCTCTTCATCTCTGCGCGTCCAGTCATGCCACAATTTTAGCGATGGTGACAGAGCATCGGGTCCGAAATATCGAGGCCGTCCCGCCGGCACGCATTTTTTGGCGGCTCGCACTGCCGGGCAAGTGACAGATGTTCCGGCTTTCGACTTTATCAGTTGACATTATTTGCCTTGATGCCTCCTTTTTGCATCATGGATAAAGGCTCCAGACAATCCGGCGCATTGCGCCTTGCTCTGGCCCTCGGCGGCGGCGTGCTCGCCCTGGGTCTGATGGCAGCGCTGTTTTTCGCCGCAACCGGCTTTTTCACAAAAACCGAACTCGAGCGCGTGCAGAGCCGGGCGGCGCTGTACCAAACCTCTGTCGAGGATGCGCTGAAGCGTCTGGAGCATCTGCCCTTCGTTCTGGCGCAGGACAGCATGGTAAAGCGCGCCGCAATCGGGCTCGAGAGGTACGAATTGAACCGCCGGCTGGCAGGGATCGCGGAACGCGCGGATGCAGAAGCAATCTATCTGATGGATATGGAAGGCCTGACCGTGGCCGCGTCGAACTATGCTTCCGACCTCACCTTCCTTGGCCAGAACTACGGTTTCCGTCCCTATTTCAAAGCGGCCGCCGCAGGCGGGAGCGGCGAATTCTATGCAATCGGCGCGACCACCGCGCGTCCGGGATATTTCTATTCCGCGCCGGTTTACGATGTTCTGGATCAGCTTGTCGCAGTCCTGGCTGTCAAGGTGGACCTGTCATCGCTGACAGGCACGTGGAGCAATGACGACGAACGCATTCTGGTTTCAAACGCGGACGGTGTCGTGGTTCTGGCCTCGGACCCGGCCTGGCGCTATCGCACCGTGCGACCGTTGCCAGAGCAACGGAGGGAAGCTATCGCGCAAGAGCGCCAGTTCGGCAGCGAAACGCTACAGCCTCTGGACTGGGCCGAAGCCGACGACGACACGGTGCGTGTACAGGGCGAAAAATTCCTGCAGGTTGCCCTTCCGATCAGCCACCAAGGCTGGACACTGCATTTTCTGGGGAATGCGGACCGGATAAGAGAGCAGGCGATCTTCACGGTGATCACCGCCGCGATCCTGATCGTCAGCCTGACGGCAGCGGCGTTTTTCTTTCGCTCTCGCAGGTTGCGCCTCGCCTTGCGGGCCTCGCAAGAGGACCGGGCAAGGCTTGAGCGCGAAATCGAGGACCGTCGCGCGGCCGAACGCAGGCTGGAGCGGGCGCAATCCGAACTGCAACGCGCCAGCAAACTGGCGGCGCTTGGAGAGCTGGCTGCATCGGTCACGCATGAACTCGGCCAGCCGATCTCGGCGATGCGGAACTATATCGCGGCCGAAGAGCTTGCCAACGCGGCCCCCGCGACCGGCCTGCTGGCCAGCCTGAGCGGCATCGTCACGCGGATGGAAAACATCACCAAGCAACTGCGATTTTTCGCGGCCCCGGGGAACGAGGAAATGCAGGAGGTGGCCATAAGCGACGTTGTGAACGACGCGCTGAACCTGACGCGCCACACGATCGAAGAGGCGAATATCGACCTGTCCGTGGACAATGCAGCGCCTTCGGCGATGGTAAAGGGGAACCGGCAAAGGCTGGAACAGGTGCTGGTCAATCTGCTGCGCAATGCCGTTTCTGCCATGGAAGAAACTACTGAAAAACTGCTTATGATCAGAGTCGTAACGCATGAAGGTAATGTTGAGATATCGGTCTCGGATACCGGCCACGGGCTGAACAACCGTAGTCTGGAGACCTTGCAGGAACCCTTCCACACCACCCGCCGCTCCGGCGAGGGCATGGGACTTGGGCTTGCCATCAGCAGCGCAATCGTCAAGGAACATAACGGGCGTCTCAAGGCGGAACAGTGCGAGACCGGCGGCGCGCGTTTCAGCGTCATCCTTCCGATGGCGGATACCGAGGATATTGACTGATGCAAAGCCGGCGAAACTATCGCGTTCTGGTAATCGACGACGACAAGGAAATGCGTCAGTCTCTGGAACATCTGCTGAGCAAGGCCGGGCTGGAGGTCGAAGCCCTGTCCGATGCCATGGGAGCTTTACGAAAACTGGAATCGATGCGTCCTGACGTTATACTTTCCGATGTCCGCATGCCGGGACGCTCGGGGCTTGAACTTCTTTCCGACATCACCGGCGCCGACGGGCCGCCGGTCGTGCTGATATCCGCCCACGCCGACATTCCCATGGCGGTGGAGGCGATCCAGCAAGGCGCCTACAGTTTTCTCGAAAAGCCGTTCGACCCGCGCCGCCTGTTGAGCATTCTGGATCACGCGGCAGAGAAAAAGCGGCTGACGGCGGATACGCTGAGGCTGCGCGAGCGTCTGTCGAAACTGGCCGGACTGGACCGCGTTCTGCTGGGCGACAGCGAGGCCTTGCGTAATGTCCGCGAACTGGTTCTGGACTATAGCCAGACCGATGCGACGATCATGATCACAGGCGAGACCGGCACCGGCAAGGAACTGGTCGCGCGCGCGCTGCACGACCTCAGCAATCGCGCCAACGGGCCCTTTGTCGCCATAAATTGCGCCGCAATCGCGATCGACAAATTCGAAGAGGCGATGTTCGGCGTCAAGGGCCAGACGCTCGGCAGTTTCAGGCAGGCGGACGGCGGAACCCTGTTTCTGGACGAAATCACCGCCTGCACTGCGGAAGTTCAGGCCAAACTGCTGCGGGCCATAGAAACCCGGGAATTCACACCGGTCGGCTCCGACAACCCTGTTTCCGTCGATGTGCGCATCATCTCCGCCACCGCCGAACCGCCGGAAGCGGCAGTAGCCAGCGGGCATCTGCGCGGCGATCTGCTTTACCGGCTGAACAACGTTGTGATTACCCTGCCAAGCCTGCGGGACCGCAAGGACGACATCCCGATCCTGTTCGCCCATTTCCTGCAAAGCCACGCCGCGCTTTATGAAATTGCGGCGCCCGAACTGACGGCCGAGGATTTTGCCACCCTGATGGTGCATGATTGGCCCGGCAACGTCAGGGAGTTGCGCAATGTGGCGGAACGTCGGGTCCTGTCCGCACGGCGCGGCGGCGGCAGCGTAGCGGACGCGATGCAGGTACAGGATGACGTGGGCGACGTGCCCGAAACCCTGCGAGAGGCCGTCGCAGCGTTCGAACGCACCTTGATCGCCAAGGCGATCCAAACCCATCAGGGCAAGATGGACGCCACGGCCGAGGCTTTGGGCATCGGACGGCGCACGCTGAATGAAAAAATCGTCAAACTGGGGTTGAACAAGTCCGAATTGCTCTAGCCTGCGGAAATCCGCAGGCTGCCCTCGTGAAACCGGCGATTTTCCTCAATGTGCAAGCCCCTCGCGGCCTGCTATCTTCCGGCCACACGATGATCGCGCTGCGGTCAGACCGAAATTTCCTGGAGGACAAGATGAAGAATTCACTTAAACTGGCGACCATGGCGGCCGTCGCAGTCTCTTTCGCCGGCGAGGCGATGGCTGTGGAATGGAATGTATCGTTATGGGGCAAGCGCCGCGCCTTCACCGAGCATGTCGAAAAACTGGCTGAACTGGTCTCGGAAAAGACCAACGGCGAGTTCACGATGAACATCTCTTACGGCGGCCTGTCGAAGAACACCGAAAACCTCGATAACATTTCGTTCGGCGCGTTCGAGATGGCTCAGTTCTGCGCCGGCTATCACCGCGACAAGAACCCGTCGATCACCGTGCTGGAACTGCCCTTCCTGGGCGTCAGCTCGCTGGAAGAAGAGCGCAAGATCAGCCAGGCGGTCTATCAGCATCCTGCGGTCGCCGCGGATCTCGCGCGTTGGAACGCAACCCTGCTGATGCCAACGCCGCTGCCACAGTACAATCTGGTCGGCATCGGCGATGCTCCTAAAACGCTGGACTCCTACAAAGGCCTGACGGTCCGCGCAACAGGCGGCATCGGCGAGGCCATGAGCACCATCGGCGCCGTTCCGACATCCATGTCGGCCACCGAGGTACGTCAGGCGCTGGACAGCGGCGTGGTCAAGGCGGTTTCCTTCGCGCCGCATGCCCACATGTCCTTTGGCACCGTTGAATCCGGCAAGTGGTGGACCACGAACCTGAACCCCGGCACCGTGAACTGCCCTGTCGTCGCAAATACCGACGCGCTGAACTCCCTCTCGGACGAACATCGTGCCGCCCTTATGGGATCGATCGACGAGTCCCTCGACTACTACATCGAGTATTACAACAACGAAACCATGGCGAAATGGGGTCCGGTTCTGGAAGAGCACAACATCGAACAGATCGCCTATGACGCCGCAGAGCTGGCGGCCTTCAAGAAGGCAGCCGCCGGTCCCGCAGCTGAGGCATGGATCGCCGAAAACACAGCCAAGGGCCTGCCCGCGCAGGAACTCTATGATATGGTCACAGGCATGATCGGCCAATAACAGCCGGTTGAGGCTTTCCGGTTGCCGCGGTTTGGGCCGCGGCAACCTGTTTTAATCCCGGGGAGGGCAAGCAATGGCAGGAAGATCTTCGGTTCTGGCCGACAATTCAATTCTGAGCAGAATAGATCGCCGATTATACCGGATAGAAAGCGTTTTGGCACTGGTATCAGGTCTGGCGGTTTTTTCGTTGATGATACTGGCCGTCGTCTCGGTCAGTGGCCGGAACTTCTTCAACAGCCCGCTTTCAGGCTATGTCGATTGGATCGAACAGGCCATGCCGCTGATCGCCTTCATGGGAATTTCCTTCACCCAGCGCGACGGCGGTCACATCCGCATGGATATGCTTGTCGGCAAGCTGCACGGGCGCTTGCTCTGGCTGGCTGAATTCACCACCGTCTTTCTGATGCTCCTGCTGATGCTTCTGCTCATCTGGGGCAGTTTCGCGCATTTCCAGCGCAGCTTCGATTTCGGCTCGCCCTTGTGGAGCCGCGACAGCTCGATGGACATCGCCCTGCCGCTCTGGCCATCCAAGCTGCTGGTGCCGGTGGCGTTCTCGGTCCTGGCAATCCGGCTGGTGTTGCAACTCTGGGCCTACGGCTGCGCCATTATCAAGAAAGCCGCCAATCCGGTGGCCGTGCCTCTGATCGAGGACGCAGCAACCCAAGCGGCTCATGAAGCCGACATCGTGTCGAATTAGGAGCGCGCATCATGGAGCCTATTGATATCGGCATAATCGTTTCGGCCGGATTGCTGGTCCTTGTCGTGCTCGGCATGCGCGTGGCCTTTGCCGCCGCCATGGCGGGCGTGGTCGGCCTGATCTGGATTTTCTGGGCCAAGAAGGGTTATGACCCGAGCCAGTTCCTATGGGCGCTGAGCACCTCTGCCAAGATTGCGGGACAGGTCCCGCATTCCAAGATTTCCTCGCAAGCATTGTCCCTGATCCCCACCTTCATCCTGATCGGCTACCTTGCCTATTACGCCGGTCTGACCAAGGCGTTGTTCGAGGCCGCCAAGCGCTGGGTGGCATGGCTGCCGGGCGGCCTGGCGGTTTCGACCGTCTTCGCAACCGCAGGTTTCGCGGCGGTATCGGGTGCGTCGGTAGCGACCTCCGCAGTTTTCGCGCGGATCGCGATCCCTGAAATGCTGGCCATCGGCTACGACAAGCGTTTCGCCGCAGGCGTCGTGGCGGCAGCCGGCACGCTGGCCAGCCTGATCCCGCCGTCTGCGATTCTGGTGATTTATGCCATTATCGTCGAGCAGGACGTGGGCAAGCTGCTGCTCGCCGGTTTCATTCCGGGCGCATTCTCGGCGCTCGTATACACCGTGCTGATTGTCGGCATGGCCCTGACCTTCAAGAGCTTCGGGCCGCCGGTCACCGGATATACATGGAAACAGCGGATTGTCTCGCTGCCTCCCGCATTGCCGATCGTCCTCGTGGTCGTGATCATCATTTTCTTTGTTTACAACCCGTTCGGCGGCGACGCCTGGGGCACACCGACCGAAGGCGGGGCCATTGGAGCCTTCATCATTTTCTGTGTCGCCTTGTATCGCGGGATGCGCTGGCCCCAGTTGCGGGACGCGCTGATGGAAACGGCCAAGCTGGCGGTGATGATCTTCACCATCATCTGGGGCGTTCTGATCTATGTCCGGTTCCTTGGTTTCGCTGATCTGCCGAACGCTTTCGCCGACTGGATCGCCAGTCTCGAGCAAAGCCCGATGCTGACGCTGGTTCTGATCCTGCTGGCCTATGCGGTGCTGGGTATGTTCATGGATGCCATCGGAATGTTGCTGCTCACCCTGCCCGTGGTTTTCCCTGCGGTCATGGCACTGAACGGCGGCATCGCGGTCAGTGCTGCGGATAGCGCATTCGGCATGTCCGGCCCGCTTTGCGCGATCTGGTTCGGGATTCTGGTGGTCAAAATGGCGGAGTTCTGTCTGATCACGCCACCCATCGGGCTGAACTGCTTTGTCGTTGCCGGCGTGCGCGATGACCTGTCGGTGCAAGACGTGTTCCGCGGGGTCATGCCGTTTTTCATCGCGGACGCGATTACCATCGCCTTGCTGGTGGCCTTCCCGTCAATCGTTCTCTGGCTGCCAAGCCAAGTCTGAAACATCCCCGACCGGGGAACCAAGCCGGTCGGGGATCACTATTTTTGGATACAGGGGCCGTTGCCGGAATGGTGCGGTCCTTGTCACTTTTGACGGTCAAGCTCTGAATTAGATTGCTGAATTTATTTTGATCGTTCTATTGTCGACCCAATTGCAGGCGGCGCGGAAACGGATCGATTGTTGGTCGTTCCGGTAGAATCGACGTTCGAACGCCTTGTCATCTTATGATTTTTGGTCCAGCTATCGGGCGCCAAAGATATAGTCTAAGTGCAAAGAGGTCGCGATGATCTTATTCCGTTTCGTCATTTTGCTCGCGGTCGCTGGCGTGGGCATCTGGTATTTTATGTTCGAACCGGACCGCCAAGCCGCCCTCGATGTCGTCGAGCAGGATCTGATATCCGAAGCGGAACTGCGGCGGGATACGCTGAGCGCCGACCTGAAAACACTGGAACTGGCCGCTGCCCTGATAGCCCGCAGCGCGCCGGTTGCGACACTTGCAGAGGGGCAGCCGGAACCCGAACCACAACAGCCCTCGGCACGTGGTGAATTTGACGGAAACGGCTTCGCAAGACCTGTGCCTCCTGCCGTCGCCGTTCCTGATAAACGGGCTGAAGAGCGCGCTCTGCAAGAGCTGACGTCACTGGAGGCTCTGACGGGGCTGAAAGCCGTCCGCATCCAGAAAAGCGACACGTCGGGAACACTTCCACCGCTGGAACCTCCGGCCGCGTTGCAGGAGGACGGGCGTTGGCAATCCATCATTGATGCGGCTTTTCAGGGGCAGTCGGGAAGCACAGCCTTCGTCAACAAAAACGGGGAACCTAACCTAGTGTTTCTCTCACCTTATTTCAGCGATACGGGCGTGTCGGCAATCATCATCGCCGAAGCCGGCCTGGGTGACGAGAAATCGCAGTGGATGGAGTCGGAATACCGCCTTACGCTGTCCGGCGGCGATGGCACCGTCATCCTGTCCAATTCCGTGCGGCAGGGCGGCGAGGCAATCGAAATATCGCGCGAGGTTCCTGCCCTGGGCGCCGCGATAACCGTGGCTGCGGCCAAGCCTGCTGAGCCCATAGGCCCTTGGGCCATCCGGTCAGGCGCGGCTCTGGTCATAGCCTTCCTTGCCCTGTTGCTGTGGGAAGTGAATTTGGCCCGCCGCCGGCTTCGGCCTGAAGCGGTCGAGGCCCGTCGCGTGAGCGAGATGAGGCCGGAGGAGGTAATCATCGAACGAAAGGCGGCGCTGACCCAGAGCAGAGGACCCAATGCGAACGGCGAGAGCCTGGCCTTGCTTGCGCAGATTTCCGATTCGATAGGGCAAGAGGTCAACCGCCCCTTGTCGGCAATCAGGAACTACGCCGAAGCGGCATACCGGTCAGTCGAGCATGGCGAGACGGACAGAGCCCGCGAGAACATCCGCCACGTTTCAAATCTGGCGGATCGGATAGCGCGGATCATCGCCAACATGCGCGGCTTTGTGACAAGCCAGCCCTATCAGGTCGAGCCCGTTTCGATCCGCCCCGTCGTGCATGACGCCGCCGTGCGGATGCTGGAGCGTGATCCGGTATTGGGTGATTTCTTCTTTATGGAGGTCGCCGACGATGTGGCTGAAAAGGCCTTTGTCCGCGCTGACAAGACCCGCTTGTCGCAGGTCATCGACAGCATTCTTTCGTCGGCCTGGGATGCCTGCCGCGATCAGGAACAGCCGGAACTTGTGATCAGCATCCAGCAGACCAGAGGCAACCTGATCGTCGCCATCGACTACAGCGGCCGCCCCGGGGACAAGACCGGCCCTGACGGCAAGCGTGTAAGCGTCGGCGAGGTGGCTGAGGCTTCTGGCCCGGTCGCCATAGGAGTGAGCTTCACGATAGCGAAATCCATCGTCGAAGGCATGGGTGGCCGGCTGATAAGCAGGGAGTCAGCACTGGGAGGCGGCAGAATCGAGATAGTCGTACCCAAGTTCAAGTCCAGCGTTGCCTGAAGCCGTTGGATCAGGGCGCGTACTTCCACACAAATCCGCTGACCCCCGCGCAACAAAAGCTGCCGCGGTCTGGAAGCGGCTGTTTCTGAACGGGGCGCTCTGGTTCCCGTCAAAAGTAGCGGAATTTACACGCGCCAAATTCGCTACTTTGGCAATTGAGCGCTAGAATTCTCTTCATTTTTGTGAAATTCAGCCTATTTAATAACCAGCAGTACCACGCGCGAGGAAAAAACATGATTTTACCTGGTAGCCAAGAAATGAAGTCACAGCTCGAAGCCAAATTCGATCTGCAGCCCTCGCTAGCGCTGGTCAAGGAAACGCGGGACATCTATTCACGGGTCGAACGCATCATTCCTGAAGTCGACTGGGCCCGGCACGCCCCGTATATCAAGGCGATCAACAAGCTCAAGAAAGAGAAAGACGCCGCGATTCTGGCGCATAACTACATGACGCCGGACATCTATCACGGTGTTTCCGATGTCGTGGGCGACAGCCTGCAACTCGCTATCGAGGCGACCAAGGTCCAACAACAGGTAATCGTTCAGTGCGGCGTGCATTTCATGGCCGAAACATCGAAGATCCTGAACCCGGAAAAGACCGTTATCATCCCGGACAGCCGTGCCGGTTGTTCGCTGGCGTCGTCGATAACCGCGCAAGACATCGCCAAGATGCGCGCGCAGTATCCCGGCGCGCCGGTTGTGTCTTATGTCAACACGACGGCGGCAGTCAAAGCCGCCTCCGACATTTGCTGCACCTCTGCCAATGCGCTGGAAATCGTTAATTCGATGGACAGCGACGTGGTGATCATGACGCCGGACGGCCATCTGGCGCGGAATGTCGCCAAGCAGACCGAAAAGACGATCGTCTGGTGGGAAGGGTCGTGCATGGTGCACGTGGAATTCACGGCGCAGGAATTGCGCGACTATCGCGAGCACGAGCCAAACATCGTCATCATAGCGCACCCCGAATGCCCGACCGATGTGATCGCCGAAGCCGATTTTTCCGGCTCCACCGCTGGCATGATTAAATTCGTGCGCGACAACAAGCCCGAGAAGGTTTTGCTGGTAACGGAATGCTCGATGTCGTCCAACGTCTCGGCGGAACTGCCCCAGGTCGAATTCCTCGGGCCATGCAACTTGTGCCCGCATATGCAACGGATTACTCTTGAAAAGATCCTCTGGTCCCTGCACACCATGACCGAGGAAGTCACTGTCGATCCCGCCGTTGCCGAAAAAGCCAGATTGGCCGTGCAACGGATGATCGACCTCAAG
>JBFFQS010000078.1:0-10335 GCA_041573315.1 Amylibacter sp.
GACCCTGATGCAGAGGATTCGGCGAACTATTTTCCGACTTAAAACTGATCCGCCGCTGCGGAGTGTATTCACCGGCAGGCTGGAAATTGCCAATACTTTCAAACTTGTGGGATTGTTCCACCTATTTTGCAGGATCAATCATTTGGGCCTCGACGTCGTTTGTCCATGGACATGCGGATAGATTGCCGGCATATAATTGAAAATATCCCGCATTATTCATTTTATTTTGAAAGACCTTCTTGTGGTGGTTCGTAAAGCGGGCGGATTTTATCGCTCCGCAAAGGTGCGACCCTCGTATCCCGCTGCCGCGTGACCGATCGCTGACCCGGGAATTTGCCAATATTATTCAATTCAGGTCGCTTGGCGATTGGCAAGAAATCGGCGGTCGTCTAACCTTGGCAAATGACCAGCGCTCCCCGATTCATTCATCTTCGTCTGCACACCGCATATTCTCTGCTCGAAGGTGCGATACACATCAAAGCCTTGCCCGGAATGTGCGCCGGGAACGGGATGCCGGCCGTTGCCGTAACCGACACCAACAATCTGTTCGGGGCGCTGGAATTTTCGGAAACGGCGTCCAAGGCGGGTATCCAGCCAATCATAGGGTGTCAGCTTGATCTTGCATACGCGACCGCCGCGCGCCCCGGCGACCGGATGCCGAAACCGCTGCCGGTGGTGCTGTTGGCGCAGTCCGAGGCTGGTTACGGCAACCTCATGAAGCTCAGTTCGCATGCCTATCTGGAGGCCGGCGCGGAACTTCCGCACGTCACCCTGCCGGATTTGGCCGCGCACAGCGACGGTCTGATCTGCCTGACCGGCGGGGCGCTCGGCCCGGTCGGCCAGTTGATCCGCGACGGGCAGATGGATCAGGCCCGCGCACTCGCAGGCCAGTTGGCGACGATGTATCCGCAGCGCCTTTATATGGAGTTGCACCGCCACGGCAGCGAGGGCGCGAAACACACAGCCGAAGAGGCCGCGACAGAGCGCGCCTTTGTCGAGATGGCCTATGCCATGTCCCTGCCGCTGGTGGCCACGAATGACGTCTATTTTCCAAAGCGCGAAATGCACGCGGCGCATGACGCGTTAATGTGCATCGCTGACGGGACATATGTCGATCAGCAGCAGCCGCGCCGGCAATTGACGCCCGAATATTACTTCAAGTCGCAGGACGAGATGGCCGCGCTTTTCGCGGACTTGCCCGAGGCCATCGAAAACACCGTCGAGATCGCGCGCCGCTGCGCCTTCAAGGCCTATACGCGCGATCCGATTCTGCCGAAGTTCGCCGACGACGAGGTCGTCGAACTGCGCCGTCAGGCCAAGGAGGGGCTGAAAGAGCGTCTGGCCGTCATTCCGCACGCGGCCAGTGTCGAGGAGTACGAGGCGCGGTTGGAGTTTGAACTCGGGATCATCGAGGGCATGGGCTTTCCCGGCTATTTCCTGATCGTTGCCGATTTCATCAAATGGGCCAAGGACCGTGACATTCCGGTCGGGCCGGGGCGGGGGTCCGGCGCGGGCTCTCTGGTGGCCTATGCGCTGACGATCACCGACCTAGACCCGTTGCGCTATTCGCTGCTGTTCGAACGGTTCCTGAACCCTGAGCGTGTGTCGATGCCCGACTTCGACATCGACTTCTGCATGGACCGCCGGGAAGAGGTGATCGCTTACGTGCAAGAGAAGTACGGCCGCGAAAAGGTGGCGCAAATCATCACCTTCGGCGCGCTCTTGTCCAAGGCGGCGGTGCGTGACGTGGGCCGCGTGTTGCAGATGCCATACGGGCAGGTTGACCGCTTGTCGAAGCTGATCCCGGTGGAGGGCGTCAAGCCCGTGTCGATCGAAAAGGCGCTAGCAGATGAGCCGCGCCTGCGCGAAATGTCCAATTCCGAAGAGGTGGTCAAGCGGATGCTCGACTATGCGCAACAGCTGGAAGGGCTGCTGCGCAACGCCTCGACCCATGCCGCAGGGGTCGTGATCGGCGATCGTCCGCTGGATGAATTGGTGCCGCTGTATCAGGACCCGCGTTCGGATATGCCGGCGACCCAGTTCAACATGAAATGGGTTGAACAGGCCGGTCTGGTGAAATTCGACTTTCTGGGCCTGAAGACGCTGACGGTGATCCAGAATGCGCTCGACCTATTGAAGCTGCGGGGCATTGAGGTTGATATCGGGGCGATCCCGCTGGACGACGAAAAGACCTATCAGCTTTATGCTTCGGCCAAGACGGTAGCCGTGTTCCAGGTGGAAAGCTCGGGCATGATGGATGCGCTCAGGCGCATGAAGCCGACCTGTATCGAGGATATCGTCGCGCTGGTGGCGCTGTACCGCCCCGGTCCGATGGAGAACATCCCGAAATACTGCGACGTGAAAAACGGGCTGGCCGAACGCGAGGGTATTCACCCGTCGATTGACCATATCCTCGACGAAACGCAGGGCATCATCGTCTATCAGGAACAGGTGATGCAGATCGCGCAGGACATGGCGGGTTACACGCTGGGCGGCGCGGACCTGCTGCGCCGCGCGATGGGTAAAAAGATTCAGGCGGCGATGGACGAGGAAAAGCCAAAGTTCCTGAAGGGCGCGGCCGAGAATGGCGTGGATGAAAAGAAGGCCAAGGAAGTCTGGGATCTGCTCGACAAATTCGCCAACTACGGTTTCAACAAATCGCACGCAGCTGCCTATGCCGTGGTCAGCTATCAGACCGGCTGGCTCAAGGCGAACTATCCGGTCGAGTTCATGGCCGCAGTCATGAACTGCGACATGCATCTGACCGACAAGCTCAATGTATACAAGCAAGAGGTCGATCGGCTGGAAATCGACCTTATCCCGCCCTGCGTCAACCGCTCCGAGGCGATGTTCAGCGTGCACGAAGGCAGGCTGGTCTATGCGTTGGGCGGTTTGAAAAACGTCGGCATCGAAGCCATGCGCCTGATCACCGATGCCCGCAAGGACGGGCCGTTCAAGGACCTGTTCGATTTTGCCCGCCGCGTCGATCTGAAACGGGTCGGCAAGCGACCGGTGGAGATGCTGGCGCGCGCGGGCGCTTTCGACCAACTCGACGGCAACCGTCGCAAGGTCTTTGCCAGCGTCGATGCGCTGGTCGGCTATTCCGCCGCCACCCATTCCGAACGCCAGTCGGCGCAGGGCGGGCTGTTCGGCGACGCCGGAGAGGACCTGCCCGCGCCGCGCCTGCCGATGCCTGAGGATTGGCTGCCGACCGAACGGCTGCGCGAGGAACATATGGCGGTCGGCTTTTACCTGTCGGGTCATCCGCTGGACGATTACCTGGGGCCGCTCAAGCGCAAGAACGTGCTGACGCTGGCCGAACTGGAACAGAAGGTGCAGGGCGGCACGGTGGCGACCAAAATCGCCGGATCGGTCGCCAGCAAGCAGGAACGCAAATCAGCGCGCGGCAATCGTTTCGCCTTCGTCCAGCTCAGCGATCCGACCGGCCTCTACGAGGTGACGGTGTTCTCCGACACGCTGGAGAAATACCGCGACCTGCTGGAAACCGGCCAGAATGTGGTGCTGGCGGTCGAGGCGACCTATGAATCGGAACAACTCAAACTATTGGCGCGGGGCGTACAGGCCGTCGACGACATGGTGGCCGATGCCGCCGCGATGGGGCTGAAGGTATATGTCAACGATGCCGACGCCATCCCGTCAATCGCAACCCGCCTTGGCGAACTGGAAAAGGACGGGCGGCTTAAGGGCAGGGGGCCCGTGCACCTGGTCCTGAGTCACCCCGATCTGCCGGGTGAGGTCGAGGTCGCGCTGACCGGCGAATACCCCCTGAACCCGCAGGTCAAGGGCGCGATCAAGCACATCGGAGGCGTACTCGAGGTCGAGGAGTTTTAGCTGGCCGGTGGTTCCGACTGCATTTCCGCAGGCGCTTCGGATGGTAATTCTTCGGGCGCCGTGGTCGGTTCCTCTGCCGGCATTTCCTCTTGGGTTTCCATCGTGGCCGCTTCCGGCACTTCCGCCGGCATGTCCGCCGTCGGTCCTTGATGATCACCGGCAAAGGCCCATGCCGCCAATGACAGCGCCACCAGCGTCAGCAAGGTTGTGATTGCATTCAGGCGGATCACCTTTTCGCGCGGTGTGCGGCTGCCGCTGAAGATAGCCAGGATCGAATACATCTGCGCGGCCAGGGCAGAGACCGACAGGAGCACGACCGCGACCATCTTACCCCAGAACAGCGTTGGAAATTCCGTCCAGCCGCCGTAGGCGTTGGATACCATGTAGGCACCGGTCCCCCAGAGGATCAGCAGGCCGATAAATGTGATCTGCCCCAACCGGCGCGAGGCGCTGCGCAGCGCGCTTTTGGCCGTGTCATCGCTGGTCCCTGCCTTCTTCAGAAGGACAGCGTTGCAGACACCGCCGCCCAGCAGCAGCGCCAACCCGATGAAATGAAAAATCTTGATCGCCAAAAGCATGCCGTTCCCCTTTATTTTTCGCAAGCTTAGCAAATGTCTTTAGAAAAATCACGCGGTTACGTGGCGGAACCTGCCTCTTTCCCTAAGGGCCTCAAAGCGGGTTCGAAATCGTCACCGCCTGGCCGGTCGCGGCACTCTGTTGCGCGGCCAGACCGATGGCCACGGCCCAGGCGCCGTCGCCCAGCGTCACTTCGGGTGCCCCGGTTCCCCGCACGACACCCAGAAACCTCTGGTGTTGGTAAAAGGTCGAACCGTTGTGGTCACCGGCGGCAAGAAGAGTTGGCTCGACCGGAATCTCCAGCGCAACCGGCCCCTTCGGGTCGCGCGGGCTGACGATCAACTGCGCCACGGGCGGTTCTCCCAGATGGGCAGGCCAGAACCGGCCCGGTCCGGGAACCTGACATTCGATCTTGCCTTTCGGCCCGACGGCACTGATTTCCTCCTGAAAGCGCGCGCCCTCGGCGAACATGCACAGTTCCAGCATAGCCCGCGCGCCGGAAGAGAAATCGACGATCACATAGGCATTGTCCCAGATGTCCGAGGGCTTGCCATCATATATTTCGTCCAGATGGTTCACCGTCTGCCCGCCCGACGCCATGACCCGCACCGGATCGGACTGCAGGATCAACCGCATGAGGTCGAAGAAGTGGCAGCACTTTTCGACCAGCGTGCCGCCAGATTTATCATTCAGGCGGTTCCAGTCGCCGACCTTTTCCAGAAACGGAAAGCGGTGTTCGCGGATAGTCAGCATCTTGATGCCGCCGGTCACGTCCCCGGCCCGTTTCACCAATTCGGCCACGGGCGGCATGTAGCGGTACTCCATGGCGACCCAAATCGGTGCACCGTAGCTGTCGCGCAGCGCCTTGATCCGGCTGGCATCTTCGGGCGATGTGTAGAGCGGCTTTTCGACGAGTATCGGCAGGGTACGCTTGGCCGCGATCTGTTCAAGTTGCGACACATGCAGATAGTTGGGGCTGGTGATTACCAGGCAGGAAAGGTCCGGCAGCGCCAGCAACGCGTCGATAGAGTCGGTGAAGACCGCATTCGGGGCCAACTCGGCCGCCGCCGCCCGCATGGCCTCGTCCGGTTCGAAAATGGCCGCGATGGTGGTGTTGTCCAGCAGGGCGATGTTGCGGATGTGCTCCTGCCCCATCATCCCAGCGCCGATCAGGCCGTACCGTGTTGTTTCGCTCATGTCTTTTCCTATTTGAGTCTGGCCACATAGCGCGCGGTGTCGGGATCAAACCATGTGCGCGAATATTCTGCGGTCCGGCCGTCCTGCGCGGTGGCAATGCGTTCGATGAATCCCACGCGGAAGCCTGCGGGATGCGGAAATTCGGGAACGGTCCAGTCGGGGACCGGTGCAACGCCGACGGAGTCGACGGCCCGCATGATCCAAAGCGACAATTGGTTTCGGTAGAAATAGTACAGCGATTCCGACAGTTGATCTGCCCGCAGCCGGTCTATGTAAGACCCATCGAGCCAAATCTCCTCGATCGCTGCGGGCTTGCCGGACAGGCGGCGGAACCGGCGTATCCGGTGGCCCCGGTCGCTGCTGCCGAATTCTGGCAGGTCGGCCGGTTTGACCATGGAGTCCACCGACAGAATTTCCGCCGTCGGCAGGCCGCCGCCTTCGGCCAGTTCCAGATGCAGGAAAGCATAGATGCTTTGCTGGTCTTCCTTGCGGCGGATATAGTTGCCACTGCCCTGCAGCCGTTCCAGCAGGCCCTTTTCTGTCATCACCGCCAGAGCCTTGCGCAAGGTCCCGACAGAAATGCCCATCGACCGGGCCATGTCGCGCTCGGGCGGCAACCTTTCGCCGTCCAGCAGCCGTCCGGCCTGAATATCCCGTATCAGCAACTCGCTGATCTGGATGTATTTCGGCAAGTCACCGGTGTTGGGCATGGGCTTCGAATCGATCTTGGAAGGTTGATTGATCTACAATTGATCTACACCTTTTTCAAAAGCGCGCAAGAAGGAAATTTTTACATTTGTGTTTTTGAACGAAACGAAGATTCAGGTCAGATTTTCAACCGCCGTCTCGACCGTGTGCACAAACGACAGGGCAGACGACCGCGTCGACATCAGCAGGTAGGAGTGATCGCCGGTGCGCAGGATCAGGGTTCCGAGGTGATGCATCACCGTTCGCGCCGATGCGTTCACCTTGAAGATCTCCGGGTTCAGATCGATCGGACAGATCCGTTCCAGCGCGCTGCGCGCGATCGGGCCGGACAGGGCCAGCGTTACCCAGTTGTCGCTCTGGTCGGTGTAATATCCAGCATCGCCCAGCTTGGCGGCGATTTGGTCGGCGGCGTCCGCTTCAGCGTGTTCGAAGACCGCGAAAAACTGGTCGGCCTGTGTCGGCACAAGCCGCACGGACTTGTCCTTGGACAAGACCGAAAGCGCCGGTTTTGGCAAGCCGCAGCCAAATGCGGATTTCACCGCAGCGGCCAGAGCCGCTTTGCCGTCCAGCGGCACGGCGACCGAAACGACTGCGAGGCCCGCGACCTCTTTCAACGTCGCGCCATCGAAATCCCGGTCGTAGCCCCCGAGGGCGGATGTGCTGTAGAGTTTGTAATCAGCCACGCTGCAATCCTCCGTCAGGGTCATAGAAATGCGGCGACGTGATTTCGACCTCGACATCCGTTCCACGAAGCCCGTCCCACGCGCGGATCACTTCGCCCTTGCGGATATGGCCGTATTTGACGAAACCGAGGCCAATATGGTGACCCAGAACCGGTGAATAGGCGACCGATGTCATCCATCCGAGGTCGTTTTCCAGATCCGCCGCCGCGCCGATGTCCAGAAAATGTGCCCCCGCCGACAGTTGCTCGTCAGTTTTGACCGGCTTCAGCCCGACAAGTTCGAAAGCGTCCTCGCTTTGCATTCCGGGCCGCTTGCTCAGGACACTGCCGATGCTGTCCTTTTTCGCCGAGACCAAATTGGCCATTCCCAGGTTTAGTGCAGTGGTCTGCCCGTTCAGTTCGTTGCCTGCCGGATGGCCCTTTTCAATGCGCATGACGCCCAGAGCTTCGGTGCCGTATGGAGTGACGCCGAATTCCTGCCCCGCCTCCATCAAGACGCGGATCAGGGCATCGCCGAAACGGGCAGGGACCGCGATTTCATAGGCCAGCTCACCTGAGAAGGAGATGCGGAACAGCCGAGCAGGCGTGCCATTGCAGACCTTTACGGTTCCACAGGCCATGAAAGGAAAGGCCTCGTTCGAGATATCGTATTCCTCGTCGAGGATTTTTTGAAGCAGCTTGCGTGAGTTCGGTCCGGCCACCGCATATTGCGCCCATCCGTCGGTGGTCGAGATCAGATGAACATCCAGATCCGGCCACAGGCATTGCCGCGCGAATTCCAGCCGCTGATAGACCAGACCCGCGTTGGCGGTGGTCGTGGTCATGACGTAGTGGTTGTCCGACATCCGTGCCGTGGTTCCGTCGTCATAGCAGATGCCGTCCTCGCGCAGCATGATGCCGTAGCGCACTTTGCCGACGGCAAGCTTGGCAAAGCCGTTGGCGTAGACCTTGTTCAGGAACGTTGCCGCATCGCGGCCCTGAACGTCGATCTTGCCCAGCGTGGAGACGTCGCAAAGACCGACAGAGGCGCGGGTCTTGCGGACCTCGCGGTTGACGATGTCGCGCCAGCCCCCTTGGCCCGTCTTGGGATACCATTGCTGCGCCCGCCAGTCGCTTTCACTGGCTTCAGGATACCACTGCGCCCGCTGCCAAAGGCCGTTGCTGACGAATTCCGCGCCATGCTCGGTGGCCCAGTTGTGGCTTGGCGTGCGTCGCGTCGGGCGGAAGTGCTTGCCTCTGGCGCTGCCGGCGAAGGCACCCATCGTCACAGGGGTAAACGGCGGGCGGAAGACGGTCGTTCCCGTTTCCTGAATGGACCTGTCGCTTGCTTCGGCCATGACGGCAAGGCCCAGAACATTCGACGTCTTGCCCTGATCGGTGGCCATGCCCAGCGTTGTATAGCGCTTCAGGTGCTCGACGGCCTGAAAGCCCTCGCGCTGTGCCTGCTTGATGTCCTTGGTGGTCACATCATTCTGCAGGTCGACCCAGGCCCGTTTCGGTGTCGCGACCTGCCAGAACGGAGTAATGGCGAAAGCCTCGTCATCCGCCGCCGGAGCTTTGGTTTTCGCGCTTGGAAAGCCAAGATCCTGAACCGCCTCCCTGGCCAGCGCGACACCGGATTTCAGCGCTTCTGCAAGCGTCATCGTGCCCGCGGCTGCGCCTGCGACCGACATGCCCGGCGGCAGCTTATCACCCGGAACAAATCCGGCAATATCTTCGTTCCAGACGGGGCGTGCGCCCTGATGGCAGGTCATGTGCACGTTCGGCGACCAACCGCCTGATACGGCAAGGCAGTCGATGGGCAGGGTCAGGCCGTTGCTCAGGGTTATGGATTTCAGGGCTTTGCGTCCCGCTGTATCCCGAACTCTGCCGCCCATGATCAGCGCCGCGCCCTTGATCGTTGCAGGCGGCGTGATTTCGCGGGTGTCGATCACTGCGGTGATCGCGACGCCCT
Organism: Amylibacter sp.; assembly: GCA_041573315.1. Classification (GTDB taxonomy): domain Bacteria; phylum Pseudomonadota; class Alphaproteobacteria; order Rhodobacterales; family Rhodobacteraceae; genus Amylibacter. Next base: position 8,970 of record JBFFQS010000078.1, read on the forward strand.
TGGCGGCCAGGTCGGCGGCAGCCTGCCACCCGCTGTCGTTGTTGGTAAAGACCGCCACATGCTTGCCCGCCGCGACGGCGTAGCGATTGGCATAGCTTCGCACGGCGCCCGCCAGCATGATGCCCGGACGATCGTTGTTGGCGAATGCAATGGAGCGTTCGGTGGCGCCGGCGCAGAGGATCGCGCGTTTCGAATAGACCCGCCAGTGCACCTGCCGCGGTTTTCCGCCGCTGCTCGCCAGGTGATCGGTCCTGCGTTCCAGCAGCCCGTAAATACCGTGATCGAAGGCGCCATGCGCGGTGGTCCGCGGCATCAGGCGCACGTTGGGCATGTCTGCGAGTTCCGCGACAGTCGCGGCGGCCCAGTCGGATGCCGCCTGTCCCCCGACCTCGTTCAGCTCCGAATTCAACCGACCGCCCAAAAGGTGATCCTCGTCCGCCAGAATGACGCGTGCGCCGGAACGCCCGGCGGTAAGAGCCGCCATCAATCCGGCCGGACCGGAGCCGATGACCAGAACGTCGCAATGCAGAAAGCCCCGGTCGTAGGTGTCGGGGTCCGGCGCTTCCGACAGTCGCCCCAGGCCGGCGCTGTCCCGGATGATCGGTTCGTAGACATTCTCCCAGAACGACTTGGGCCACATGAAGGTCTTGTAGTAGAAACCCGCAGTCAGAAAATTCGAAAGCCGGTCATTGATGGCCAGCAGATCGTGCTCCAGCGAACCTCGGTGGTTCTGGCTGGTGGCCTGCAGGCCGTCGAACAGCTCGGCCATCGTCGCGCGGGTGTTGGGTTCGCGATGCGCGCCCCGGCGCAGGTGCACCAGCGCGTTCGGCTCCTCCGATCCGGCGGAAAAGATGCCGCGAGGGCGGTGGTATTTGAAAGATCTCGCGACCAGACGCTGACCGTTCGCCAGCAGGGCGGAGGCCAGCGTGTCACCGCCGTGACCGCTCATTTCGGCACCGTTGAAAGTGAACTTCAATGACTTGGAGCGGTCGATTAACCCGCCGTCTATCCGGTTGTTCTGGCTCATGCGCCGCGCCCCTGTCTGCGGGCCACGTCGCGGGCCAGTTCAACCTTGGATATTTCGTGGGTCAGCGTGTTGCGGGTCACCACGAGCCAGCTTCGGTCGCCCTGTTCGTGGTACCACAGTTCACGGTACTCTCCGGCGGGATTATCGCGCAGGTAGAGGTAGTCGTGAAACTGCTCCAGCGCGTCGTCGGCCTGCCCATCGGGCCGGTCGATCAGGGCGGCATCGCCGAGATGGACGAATTCCTCTGCGTCGCGCGGGCCGAGTAGGGGGTGGTTGATGATCATTCTCGCGCTCCCTAATGCAGGTTCGGTTGGGCGCCCGCGCCCTTTTCGTCGATCA
>JBFFQS010000079.1:0-10100 GCA_041573315.1 Amylibacter sp.
CTGGGACAGCGACAAGTCAAATCCCGTCGCAACGGCCAGCGGTGCCTTTACCTTCACGCCGAAATCGACCGCGTTAGGAGCGCTGACATGACCAGAGCGCGCCCCGAACCCGTCCAAACCATCAAGGAGCGGCGGGACAATGTCCTGAAGCGTCTGACCAGATCGGTCCCGTATATCCGGTTTCTCGGCGTGGAATTCGAACGCCGCGGCGACGAATTGACCGCCATCCTGCCCTATAAGGAAATGCTGATAGGCAATCCGGAGCTTCCGGCCATCCACGGCGGAGTGACTTCGGCCTTTCTGGAGGTGGCGTCATTGACTGAACTGACATGGTCGAATTTCTGGGAGGTGATGGAAAGTCGGGGCGATGCCGTGTCAGACTGGTCCACCGAGCCGCTGCCGCATATGCCCAAGACGATCGACTTCACGGTCGATTTCCTGCGTCCGGGCCTGCCGCGCGACGCCTACGCCAGGGCGCGTGTGAACCGGTCCGGTCGGCGCTATGCCTCTGTCCATGTCGAGGCATGGCAGGATAACCGGTCACGGTTGTATGCGCAGGCGACGGGTCATTTCCTGATGCCTGAATAGAATGCCGGAACCGGTAGACAAGCCGTTCACCCACCGCCGTGTCCTCAAAATCGCGATACCGGTGGTGCTGTCGAACGCCACTGTTCCCATTCTGGGAGCGGTGGATACCGGCGTGGTCGGGCAATTGGGCACGGCTGCGCCGATCGGGGCGGTGGGGATCGGCGCGATCATTCTGACCGCGATCTACTGGGTATTCGGGTTTCTGCGCATGGGAACCGCGGGGTTGACGGCGCAGGCCATCGGCCAGCGCGATCAGAGAGAGGTCACGGCTCTGTTGGTGCGCGGCCTGATGATCGGTGCGGCGGCAGGTTTGTTTTTTGTCCTGTTTCAGGTGCCGGTGTTCTGGGCCGCGTTCCAGATATCGCCGGCCTCGGTCGAGGTCGAGGAGCTGGCGCGGTCTTATCTGTCGATCCGCGTGTTCAGCGCTCCGGCCGCGATATCGATTTATGCGGTCACCGGCTGGATGATCGCGCATGAACGTACGCATCATATTCTCTATCTCCAGCTCTGGATGAACGGATTGAACATCCTGCTGGATGTGGTTTTCGTGCTCGGCCTCGATTGGGGCGTGCCGGGCGTCGCGGTTGCCACGCTGCTTGCGGAATGGAGTGGTCTGGCGCTGGCGCTGTGGCTGGTGCGCGACGGGTTCTCTGCGCAGCAGTGGAACAACTGGCCGAAGATCTTCGACCCTGTCCGGCTTAAACGCATGGCCTGGGTCAACGGCGACATCATGCTGCGCTCTGTGCTGTTGCAGGTCGGCTTCGTCAGCTTCATGTTCTATGGCGCCGCATTCGGCGACGTGGTGCTGGCGGCTAATCAGGTCTTGCTGCAATTCCTTTATATCACGGCATATGCGCTCGACGGGTTTGCCTTTGCGACGGAGGCGCTGGTCGGCCAGTCGCTGGGCGCCCGCAACCGCGCCGCCCTGCGCCGCGCGGTCTTTCTCAACATTCTGTGGAGCATGGTCTTCGTCGTGATCCTGTCCGCGGCCTTCGCCGGGTTCGGCCCCGACCTGATCGCCGTCATGGCGAAATCCGAGGCGGTGCAGCAGGCGACCGACACCTATCTTCCGTGGATGATCTTCGCACCCGTGTTCGGCGGGCTTGCCTGGCTGCTGGACGGGATTTTCATCGGTGCGACCCGGACCGCAGATATGCGCAACACGATGATTTTTAGCATCTGTGCCTATTTCCTGTCTGTATGGCTGCTGACGGACCCGTTCGGCAATCACGGGCTGTGGGCGGCGCTGATGATCTTTTTTGTGATGCGCGGGCTGACGCTGGCGCTGCGCTATCCGTCGCTGGAAGCGGAGGCGGACGCCTAGAGGATAGCCAGCACAGCTTCGGGCGGACGGCCCAGCGCCGCTTTGCCGCCGGCGAACACCACCGGGCGCTCGATCAGGATCGGATGGGCAGCCATTGCGGCAATCAGGTCAGCTTCCGCAGTGGTCTTTGTCACCCCCATTTCCTTGGCGGTCTTTTCCCCGAACCTTACCAGTTTGGCTGCCGGAATTCCCATCAGCGCCAGGGCCTGACGGATTTCCTCCGCGCTTGGCGGATCGGCCAGGTAAAGGCGTATCTCGGGCGTGATGCCGCGCTCCTGAAGCAGCGCCAGCGTCTGGCGCGATTTGGAGCAGCGCGGATTGTGCCAGATCGTGATCACAGGAATTTCCCTCTGTCGGTACCGACCGCATCGGCGACATTGGCGAAGCCGTCGCGTTCCAGCAGGTCGTCCAGCCCCCGGACGATATCGCCTACCAGCGAAAACCCGCCATAGACCAGCGCCGTATATATCTGAACCGCGGAAGCGCCGGCGCGTATCTTGGCATAGGCTTGCTCGGCGTTCGATATGCCGCCGACCCCGATCAACGGCATCTTGCCGTCGGTCATTTGCGACAGTTGCGCCAGAACACGCGTGGATCTTTCAAACAGCGGCTGTCCAGACAGGCCGCCGGCCTCGTCCTTGTGCGGGCTGGTCAGGCCGGTCCGGTCGAGCGTGGTGTTGGTCGCGATGATCGCGTCGGTCTTGGTGTCTCGTACGACCTCGGCAATTTCCGACAGCTCGTCAGGTGTCAGGTCGGGCGCGATTTTCAGGAATACCGGCACCGGACGCGAAAGGCCGTCGCGCACCTCCATGACGCCCTGCAGCAAGCCGGACAGTGCCGCCTTGCCCTGCAGATCGCGCAGCTTTTCAGTATTCGGCGAGGACACGTTGACGGTGACGAAATCGACATGCGCCGCGCAGGTGCGGAAAACCGACGCATAATCCGCCGCGCGGTCGCTGCTGGTCTTGTTCGCGCCGAGGTTCAGCCCGACGACGCCCTGCTTGGGCCGCTGAGCCAGCCGCGCCGCGATTGCCTGCGCGCCATCATTGTTGAACCCGAACCGGTTGATCGAGGCACGGTCCGAAGTCAGCCGGAACAGGCGCGGTCGCGGGTTGCCGGGCTGGGGCAGGGGCGTCGCCGCCCCGACCTCGATAAAGCCGAAACCGCTTTTCAGCAGCGGTGCTATGGCCGTTGCATTCTTGTCGAAGCCAGCCGCCAACCCCACCGGGTTCGGCAGGTCCAGCCCCGCGATGGTCGTGCGCAGCCGCGATGATGTGGGTGCTGGCCCACGCGGGGTCAATCCCCAGTTAAGCGCCTTGATTGACAGGCTGTGGCCGGTCTCCGGGTCGATGCGGTGCAGGCACGCCAGTCCGATGCGCTCAAGAAATGTCATGCGAAGCCTTCCGGGAAGTCGTGACCGTCTTCTGTCAGCGGCAAGGGGCGATGCCAGACGACGTCCTCAATATGCAACGGGGCATAGAGATGCGGAAACAGGTTGCCGCCGCGCGAAGCCTCCCACCGCAGGTCGGCAAGGCCGCCTGCCTCGACGGCCGCAAGCACCAGGCTGTCCGCGCCCGCGAAATGCTTGCGTGCGGTTTCGCGGGCCTGTTCGGCGGTCGAAAAATGGATATAGCCGTCCTGAACGTCCACAGGAGCGCCGTCAGTCACGCCTTTGGCTTTGAAATCCCGCCATTCGAGGGCGCGAAATATCTTGTAGACCAGCATGGTTCTCAATTGCCGTCAGAGGCCCTTTCCGTCAAGCCGAAACGGCGTCGCTTGCCTAATATTTACCCAACCGGGTTTCGGAACCCAACGTTCCGGCGGGTTCATGGACTTGGTGGCTTGACCCGACTCAATAAACCAACCTCAACTGTCGCAAATTTATTTAGCATGGAGGAAGATATGAAACCGCAAAACCTGATGGTGACAGTTTCGTCGCTGGTTTTGTCGGCGGGGGCCGCGATGGCCGACTATACGCTGACCATTTTGCACACAAACGATTTCCACGCCCGATTTGAACCAATCAGCAAATACGACAACACCTGCGGTGCAGAAGACACCGAGGCCGGCAAATGCTTCGGCGGATCTGCGCGTCTGGTGACGGCCATCGCCGACGCCCGCGCGCGGTCTAACAATTCGATCCTTGTCGACGGCGGCGATCAGTTTCAGGGCACGCTGTTTTACAACTACTACAAAGGCAAGGCCGCGGCCGAGATGATGAACAAACTTGCCTATGACGGGATGACTGTCGGCAACCACGAATTCGACGACGGGCCGGAAGCGCTGCGCGGCTTCATGGATGCGGTGCAGTTTCCGGTCCTGATGTCGAACGTCGATGTTTCCTCCGAACCGGCGCTGGCCGGCGTTCTAAAAAAATCCACCGTGATCGAACGGGGCGGCGAAAAACTGGGTCTGATCGGCCTGACGACCGAGGACGTGGACGAGATTTCCAGCCCCGGCCCGAACGTCATTCCACAGGATTCGGTAAGCTCGGTTCAGGCCGAGGTAGACGCGCTGACGGCTATGGGCGTCAACAAGATCATCGTTCTGTCGCACTCCGGCTATGACACCGATCAGATGGTTGCTGCCAATACGACCGGCGTCGATATCATCGTCGGAGGGCATACCAATACCTACCTCAGCAACACGTCGGACCGGGCGGAAGGCCCTTATCCGACGATGGTCGGCGATACCGCGATCGTTCAGGCCTATGCCTATGGGAAATTTCTGGGCGAATTGAACGTCACCTTTGACGATGCCGGAAAGGTGGTTTCAACCAGCGGTGAACCCCGGATAATGGATGCGGCCGTGGCCGAAGACACCGCGACCAAGGACCGGATCTTGGCGCTTGCGGTTCCGCTGGACGAAATCCGCAACAAGGTCGTGGCGCAGGCAGCCGAAGCCATCGACGGCGCCCGGTCGAACTGCCGCTACAAGGAATGCGCCATGGGCAATCTTGTCGCCGATGCGATGCTTGACCGGGTCAAAGCCCAGGGTGTCCAGATCGCGATCCAGAACGGCGGCGGTATTCGGGCCTCGATCGATGCGGGCGAAGTGACGCTGGGCGAAGTGTTCACCGTGTTGCCGTTCCAGAACACGCTCGCGACCTTTGAGATCAAGGGCGCGGTGATCAAGGACGCGCTCGAAAACGCCGTTGCGCAGTATGACGATCCTGACAAGGATGGCCGGTTTGCACAGGTCGCGGGCATGACCTTCGTTATCAACAAGGACAACGCTTCGGGAGCGCGCATTTCGGATATCATGGTCGCCGAGGGTGACGGGTTTGTCCCGCTCGACCCTGACAAGACCTACGGTGTCGTGACCAATAACTTCGTGCGCAACGGCGGTGATGGTTACGCGATGTTCAAGGACGGGATGAACGCCTATGACTTCGGCCCCGATCTGGCGGATGTCGTGGTCGATTACATGGTGTCGAAGGGGGCCTACGCGCCTTACACAGACGGTCGTATCGTTATCCGCTAGGCATAGAAAATTCTGGGAAGGGCGCGTTTGAGCGCGCCCTTTTGATTGCGCTATTGCGCGAAAACCCCGTCGAAATCGGCAAAGCCCTTTACCTCGATCGGATTGCCGCTGGGGTCGCGGAAGAACATGGTGCGCTGCTCTCCGGGTTGGCCTTCGAACCGGATCACCGGTGGAATTTCGAACTTCAGGCCTGCCGCCTGCAACCGCTCCGCCAGCGCCAGCCAGTCGGTCAGGGGCAGGATTACGCCTAGATGCGGCATTGGCACCAAGTGATCGCCAACCTTGCCGGTTTTGGTGGTGGCGAAGGGCTTGCCCAGATGCAGTGAAATCTGGTGGCCGAAAAAATCGAAATCCACCCATGTTTCTGTGCTCCGCCCCTCGGTGCAGCCGAGGATATGGCCATAGAACTTACGCGCTTCGTCCAGGTCATCTACATGGTAGGCCAGGTGGAACAGAGATTTCATGGACGGCTCCTTTGATTTCCGAATATGATGCAGCCAATCGCCCTGATGAGCCAGCAGGAAATGACCAGATGTGCGGACGCTATGCCCTGACATTGCCCCATGACGCCGTTGCCGGTTTCTTTGATGCGCAGCACGACAAGACGCGCTTTACCGCACCGCGGTATAACATATGCCCGACCCAGGATATTCCGGTGGCCGTGGAATTCGACGGCGAGCGTTACCTGACGCCGATGCGCTGGGGCTTCATTCCGCATTGGTACAAGGCCCCGACGGACGGGCCTCTGCTTATCAACGCACGGTCCGAGACCGTGGCGGAAAAGCCCGCGTTTCGCGACGCTGCGACATCGCGGCGCTGCCTTGTTCCCGCATCGGGATTTTATGAATGGCGCCGGGCCGGGGACAGGGGCAAAGAGCCATGGTATTTTCAGGCGAGGGACGCGGACCTGCTTGCCTTTGCCGGAATATGGCAGGCCTGGACCGCGCCGGACAGCGGCGAGCGCCTTATCTCCTGCGCGATCCTGACCACTGACGCCGGCGAAAAGATGGCGGAAATCCACGACAGGGAACCGGTCGTGATCGAACCGGACGATTTCGGCGGCTGGCTCGACAAGACAGCGGAGTTGCCGGCCGATAGATTGGTCAGCAGACCGGACGCGTATTACCGACGCCACCGGGTTTCGACCGCCGTCAACGCCGCCCGCGGGAACGACCCGTCCTATATCGCGCCGATTGACGAGGGCTAAAAAGCCTTTCCCTTTCGGCTGCGATATGTCCTAACATCGCATCAATGGCACGCCGACACTATGATCTTCCGTCGCTGACAACGCTTGCCGCTTTCGAAGCGGCGGCGAGGCTTGCCTCTTTCAAGGAGTCGGCGCGGGAACTGAACGTCACGCCCGGCGCGGTCAGCCACCAGATCAAGAGCCTTGAGCAGGAACTGGCGGTCAAACTGTTCCTTCGGGGGCATCGGTCCGTGGAACTGACAGCCGAAGGCCAGATATTGTACGAGGCGATGTCACAGGGGTTCGCAGCCATGTCGCAAGGCGTGCGCGCGCTGCGACACAAAACCAAACCAGACACGGTGACGATCGGCGCGACAACCTCGGTTTCGTCGCTGTGGCTGACACCCAGGCTGGGCGGATTCTGGCGCGAGCACAGCGCCATAGCCGTCAGCCAGCTGGTCGAGGACCAAAAGTTCCTGCGACCGTTCAAGCCGGACCTGATCATCGAATACGCCACGGAACCGCCAAAGGACCGGTCGGATCTGCTGTTCGCGGATATTCTGGTTCCGCTCTGCGCGCCCGGTTATCCGCGCAGCGAAGCGCCCGGTCCGCACAGGGTAGCGCAGGAAAGGCTGATACATCTGGACGCCCCGGCCCGGAACTGGACAACCTGGAGCAGTTGGTTCGATGCATTGGGCTACAGCGGGCCGGTCCGTACCGCGCAGACGGTGAACAACTATTCCATCGCGCTGCAACTGGCGCAGGAAGGCAACGGCGTGGTTTTGGGCTGGCAGAGGCTGGTAGCCCCCCTGATCGACCGAGGCCTGCTCGAGCCTTATTGCGAACTGTCCAGCCCGGCCCCGGGCGCTTTTTATCTGGTTCAGGGGGCGGGGGAGATTTCAGAGCCGGTCAGGCTGTTCCGCGACTGGCTGCTCAACTCGATAGGATTGGATGATTAAATGGCAAGGATAGGATTTATCGGCAACGGCAAGATCGCCTCGGCGATGGTTCGCGGACTGGCGGGAAAGGGGCACAGTATGTTGGTGTCGGAGCGGACAGCGGCGTTAGCCGGGCAGCTGGCGCAGGAATTCGACGAGGTCACGGTGGCTGCCAATCAGCAGGTGCTGGACGATAGCGAAATCGTTTGCCTATGCCTTTTGAAATCGGTGGCCGAACATGTGCTGCCCGAACTGACTTTCCGCGCCGACCACAGCCTGATTTCGGTCATGGCCGATGTGTCGTTGTCGCAGGTGCGGGAGTGGTGCGCCCCGGCCAGTGAAATCTGCATCACCATTCCGCTGCCCTTCGTTGCGACAGGCGGATGCCCGCTGCCGGTCTATCCGGCTTCGCCCGTGCTGGAGGATTTGTTTGGCGCAGACAATCTGGTGTTGCCGCAGCCCAACGAAGACGCGCTGACCGCGCATTTCGCTGCCTGCGCCACCGCTTCGGTGGTCATGACCGAACTGCGGGCCGCCTCTGAGTGGCTGGCCGGTTTTACGGGAAATCCTGCGGCCGCCGAAGCTTACCTGATCACCGCGTTCTCGGGCTTTTTCGCCGGCATGTCGCCGGGCAAGCCGAACCAGTTTGCACAGGTTCTGCAAGGCCTGTCGACAGAGGGCGGGCTGAACGCGACCCTGCGGGCCAAGGTCGAGCAGGGCGGCGCGAATGATCTGATCAGAGAAGGTCTGGACGGGTTCCGTGAGCGGCTGGGTCTGCCGCCAGTCGACCAGAATGGTTAACCCCGGTCCGCGCTGCGGATTGCGTAACAAATCTAGCTGGATGCTATCAAAATAAGGTACAAGATCGCGGGTGAAACGAATAACGCCTCTATCCAGAGGGAATAGGGGCGCGGGTGGCCAAGTTTCTCTGCTACGAGGCTCAGTGCACGGGCGGTGATGCCGAGTGCGGCAGGACTTGCAACTATCAAGACGGCGACGGGAGCCCATGGATCCGTTTCCCAGCTTGCTAGAAGGTACATCACGATTGCAGGCAACGCCGACAAAGCCGCGAGCAAAAATAGCCATTGCCAATTTTTTGCGAACATAGGGGCTATGCATGAACCGAGTATAACAGCAAAGACTTCTGGTTCGACCGTGGCGGCTATGGGAACAATGGGTGCCCCGAGCATATAGGGAAAGCCGAAGAGTTCTAACATTTTCCTAAAGACACCCTTTCCGCTTGCGCGGGCAGTTGGTGCCTGAACGGTCTGCGATCAGACGTTCCCGCAGATATACTTTGGTATCCTACACCATGGGGACGACTTCGCGTTGTAAAAGATACGAATTGCGTGCCTGCCACCGTATCAGGCGCGTACTCCACGCCGGATCAAGGCGTGGGACACATTCGGTATATTTGGATCATCAGCGCAGATCCGGCGGGGTCGCCTCTTCCACCAAAAGATTAATTGTTTCATACAAGCCAATGACATCAGATGATTTTTCACCAAGTCGGCGTAGCGAAACCGTTTGGTCTTCGACCTCATTCTTGCCGATGGCCAGAATAACAGGAACCTTGCCGACGGAATGTTCGCGGACCTTGTAGTTGATCTTTTCGTTGCGGATATCCGCCTCTGCCCGCAGGCCGGCGGCCTTCAGTTTCTCGACCACTTCCAGAACGTAATCGTCGGCGTCCGAAACGATGGATGCGACCACGACCTGACGCGGTGCCAGCCACAGCGGGAACTTGCCGGCGTAGTTCTCGATCAGTATGCCGAGAAAGCGCTCGAAAGAGCCGAGGATCGCGCGGTGCATCATGACGGGACGGTGCTTGTGGCCGTCCTCGCCGATATATTCCGCGCCCAGCCGTTCGGGCAGGTTGAAGTCGGCCTGAAAGGTGCCGCACTGCCATTCGCGGCCGATCGCGTCGGTCAGTTTGAAGTCGAGTTTCGGACCGTAGAACGCGCCTTCGCCCGGATCCACCTCGTAGGGCAGGCCCAGGTTGTCGATGGCGCGGGTCAGCGCCTCTTCGGCCTTGTCCCAGATCTCGTCGCTGCCGACGCGGACCTCGGGACGGGTGGAGAGCTTGATCTCGAACTTGTCGAAGCCGAGGTCTTTGTAGACGCGGCTGAGCAGGCCGATGAAGCGGCCGGTCTCGGTCTCGATCTGGTCCTCGGTGCAGAAGATGTGCGCGTCGTCCTGTGTAAATCCGCGCACCCGCATCAACCCGTGCATGGAGCCGGAGCTTTCGTAGCGGTGGCAAGATCCGAACTCGGCCAGTCGCAGTGGCAGGTCACGGTAGGATTTCAGGCCCTGATTGTAGACCTGCACATGGCAGGGGCAGTTCATGGGCTTCAGCGCGTTTGTGCGTTTCTCGTTCGCATGTTCCTCGTCAATCTCGGTGATGAACATGTTCTCGCGGTACTTGTCCCAGTGGCCAGAGGCCTCCCACAGCTTGCGGTCGACGACCTGCGGGGTCTTGATTTCCCTGTAGTCGGCGTCGGTCAGGCGGCGGCGCATGTAGTCCTCAAGCACGCGGTAGATGGCCCAGCCGTTCGGGTGCCAGAACACCATGCCGGGGGCC
>JBFFQS010000080.1:0-10079 GCA_041573315.1 Amylibacter sp.
AGGTCGCCGCGCTGCTCCAGTTCCGCGATTTCGCCGATATCCGTGATGATGCCAGTAAACATGGTCGGTCCCGTTTGATCAGATAAAGCACCTATATTCTGCGTCCCGAAGGAGCAAGGGCATAACGACGAAAATTGCGCATAGCGGCGGAAACAGAGGCTGCCGCATTGCCGTTATTTTGATTAATCGAACATTAACAATAAAGGTTAATGGTGTCCGTCGAGTTCATTCTGAAAGGGGCGCAGATGCGCAGAAACGTCTATGCCGGCATTAGGTCTGTCACCGGGCCTCTGTCGGTCGTCGGGCGCTCGGGACGCGGCCCGTCCAGCGTCGTCTCCGAAAAGGTTGGCATTCATCGAGGCGTTTCGGGTGCAGAAGTCCCCGCAATCGTCGTTGAGGCCGATATCGGTGCATCAGGCCTGATGGCCGAGGCGCAGGCGGGCGGGGCGTGGCGAGGAACGGTCTGGCTGAGCGATCTCGACGAAGGACTGGCAGGGGACGTATCGGTGCGCGACGGCCACTCGGATTACGTGTCCGAAGCGCCATACGCCCGATTTTCCCGTATGTTGAGTGCTTTACTAAGCATCACATCGGCGGCAGGATCAATTTGAGAGTTTTCGTCAGGCAACAGTAATGAGAGTCGGTATTCAAACTTGAGTGTGTTTCGACGTTCAGAATCAGGCAATTCCGGCATGCGGCTTTTCATGTACAGCATTGGCTTGTGGTTTCAGCGCAGGCCGAAGCGGATTTTGCGACTGGCCGGATGGCACGTTGCGCCCGGACGGCCGAGGGCCGGCGGCAGTATCGGGGTCTGGGGACGCAAGCGCAGCGCCCTTCGGGGAATGCGGATAGCGCGGGCCAAAGGCTTGCCACTGGTGACGATCGAGGATGCTTTCCTGCGATCTGTCCGAACCGGTCGCGAGGGTGAAGCGGGGCTCGGGATCGTAGCTGACCGACAAGGTATTTCTTTCGATGCCGACGGACAGAGCGATTTGTTTGACCTGATCGAGCAGGCCGACGGTTTTGATAGCAAGCTCATGTCCGAGGCGCGCCTGCAACTGGCGAAAATGCGGTATCGCCGGTTGAGCAAATACAACGCATTCGAGGATGACCTTTCGGGGCTACCCAAGAATTTCGTTCTAGTGATCGATCAGGCCTCCAAAGATGCGTCCATCGCGCTGGGCGGCGCCACGGACGCCGATTTCCACAAGATGCTGGAGGCGGCACGGAAGGAAAATCCGGATAAAACTATTCTGGTTAAAGCCCATCCGGAGACGATAGCGGGAAAGCGGACCGGGTTTCTTGGCTCCGCGGCCGTATCGGAACAGATCATATACTGGTCGCGGCGGACAAATCCCTGGCTGCTGTTCGAGCGGGCGGACGCAGTCTATTGCGTTACATCTCAGACCGGACTGGAGGCGATTTTTGCCGGGCATCGGCCGGTCGTTTTCGGCCGGCCCTTCTATGCCGGCTGGGGCCTGAGCGATGACCGCAACCCGGATCAGAAGCGGAAAGGCCAACGCTCGGCCGAGCAAATTTTCGCGGCCGCCTATTTGAAGTATCCTATCTGGTATGATCCGTTTCGGGACTGCCTGACATCGGTCGGTCGAGTTCTGGATATTTTGCAGGCGCAGTCCAGACACTGGTCGACAACCCGGCGCGGCCTGATATTTTGTGGTGTAAGTTACTGTAAACAGGGGTTTATCGCTAAATATTTGGGTATGGTGGGCCGCCCGGCAATATTTGCCAGCTCGGCAAAATCGGCGATCGAGCGGGCTGAGGCGCTCGACAGCGATGTCGCGGTCTGGGCTTCGAAGGAAACCGGCGAAGTTTCGGCCGAATGCCCCAAGGCGGGCAGAACGCTCTGGCGGGTCGAGGACGGGTTTATCCGTTCCATCGGGCTTGGTGCGCGTAAGATACGTCCGGTTTCTATGGTGCTGGATGACATGGGCATCCATTACGATCCGTCGCGGCCGAGCAGGCTGGAACAGCTGATCGCGACTTCTGTCGACCTGCCTGACTTCGAGATTGCGCGCGCTACCGACCTGCGCGCCCGCTTCGTGAGGCAACATCTGTCGAAATACAATCTTGGCGGGCCGCCCTGCGTGGTTCCTGATGCCGGCGGGCGCAAGCGTGTGCTGGTTGTGGGGCAAGTTGAGGATGATGCCTCGGTTCTGAAAGGCGCCGGCCGGATCGCGCGGAATAGTGAGCTTGTCAAAGCGGCGCGTTACCACTTTCGGGACGCCTTTCTGATCTGGAAGCCACATCCTGACGTGGAGGCGGGCCTTCGGCAAAGCTTGGGCCTCGGCGATGCGCTTTCGCTGGTGGACCACGTCGCGAGCAAATCCGATATTGCGCAACTTTTGCCGCAGGTGGATCATGTCTGCACGATGACCTCTCTCGCCGGGTTCGAAGCGCTGCTGCACGGCAAATCGGTTACCTGTTTCGGCACTCCGTTCTATGCCGGTTGGGGGCTGACCGAGGATCTGGGCGTGGTCCCGCGCCGACGCAAGGCGAGGCCAAGCCTCGACAGTATGGTGCACGCGGCATTGATCGCCTATCCCTATTACTGGGACCCGGTGAGCGGGATGCCCTGTCCGGTCGAAGTGGTTCTGGAGCGCTTTGAGCAGAGAGGCAAAGAGGCCGGTCAGGTGAGTCTGTTTGCGCGGATCAAAGACTGGCACCGGCGGACGGTCGATGCAGGCGTGCGAAAGCTGTAGCGCCGGCGGCTACTCAGCTGCCCGCCTGTGTCTGTACATCCGGTTTTCTAACCCTGAACCATTTTCTGCACGCCGACATAGTCCGTCTTGCCGGTTCCCAGCAGCGGTATCTGATCGACGATCCTGATGTCCCGCGGCACGGACAGTTCTCCGATGCCGTTTTTCCTGGCATAGGCGCTGATTTCTTCCCTCTTGGCGTCCGGGTTTTCAGTCACCAGTACGAGCGCTTCGCCTTTCTTGCTGTCGGCGATGCAGACCACCACGCTGTGATGGTCCGGCCAAAGTCTCGAGAGGTAGGATTCAACCGCCGTCAGCGAGACCATTTCACCGGCGATTTTCGCGAAACGCTTCGCGCGGCCCTTGATCGTGATGTAACCTTCGCTGTCGATATCGACGATGTCGCCCGTGTCATAGGTCTGGTTTTCAGGCGGCACCAGAACACCCGGATTGTCGGCCAGTAAATAGCCCTTCATGACATTCGCGCCCCGCACGATCAGCCTGCCCCCATCCTCGATGCCGGGAACCTCTTGCAGATCGGACGATATGCCGGGCAGCAGGCGGCCGACTGTGCCCGGCCTGTTATGCATTGGCGTGTTGGCCGCCAGGGCGGGCGAGGTTTCTGTGGCTCCATAGGCCTCGAAAATGCGTACGCCGTATTTTTCTGACCACAGCCTGCGGGTTTCATCCTTCAACTTTTCGGCGCCTGCAAATACATAGCGGACGGAATAAAAATCATAGGCGTTGGCGAAGCGGGCATAGCCCGACAGGAACGTATCCGTCCCGAACATGATTGTCGCATTCGCCGCGTAAACAAGCTCCGGCACGATCCGGTAGTGCAGGGGCGACGGATAGAAAAAGGTCCGGATACCGGACAATAGCGGCAGCAGGGTTCCGCCCGTCAGGCCGAAAGAATGGAAGATCGGCAACGCGTTGAACACGATATCCGTTGGGCCGAAATCGATGCGCGAGGCCAGTTGGAAACGGTTCGCCTGAATATTGACATGCGACAGCACCACACCCTTCGGCGTGCCCTCTGAACCCGAAGTGAACAGGACGACCGCCGCGTCGTCGGGTTGTCTGCTGCTGACCCGCCGATAGGTCACTTCCGGAAAGTATCCGGCGACCAATCCCCTGAGCTTGTCCAGCAAACCCACCGTCGAGGTTAAATCCTCGAGATAGGTCACCTTGACGCCGGCCTTTTCAACGGCCTCCACCAAGTCGTGAAGTTTGCCAGCTTCGACGAATTGTCTCGAAGTGTAGACGGCTTTTATATCGGCGGTCTTGCAGGCAGACAGCAGGTTTTGCGCCCCGGTGGAAAAATTCAGCATCGCCGGAACGCGACCGTAGGCCTGAATGGCCATCAGCGTCACGATTGAACTGACCATGTTCGGCAGCATTACGCCGACATATTCGCCCTGTTCCGTTTCCTCTGAAATTTTGGCCCCCAGCACGAAACTGCGGGTCAGAAGCTGGCCGTAGTTCATCGGCTTACGCGTCGGATCCTCGGCAATGACATGCTTGCGGCCGTGAACATGGGACTGGTCGATGACGGACCGGAACAGGGTTTTGTTCAGGTCGGAACTGTCGAACAGCATCTCGCTCATCAGATCGTACAGCTTTGCGCCCGCCATATGGCGGCGTCGGCGTCCCTTGATGTCTTCGGGGATGTTGAAGTTGCGCGGAGGTAGAAATGTCATGGTTATTTTCGGGAACCATCGGGTGCGGACCTTGCCTTTCAACCGTGAAAGAGGCGTGTATTGAGCCCCGTCGATGCGGATCGGCAGAATCATGGCCCCAGCCTTGTCTGCGATCATCCCCGGCCCCTCATAGACCTTCATCAGTGATCCCGTGACGGTAATGCGCCCCTCGGGAAAAATCACGCAGCTTTCGTCCTTGCGGATTTCATTGATTATGGACTTGGTGGCCATCGGGTTGGTCGGATCGAGCGGAAACGCCTTCACCAGGCTCAGGAACGGCTTGAAATACCAGCGCTGCGCGATGTGGCTGTCGACCGCGAACATCGGCTTTTCGGGCAAAAACACAGCAATCAGAGTTGCGTCCAGAAAAGACAGGTGATTGGCGACGACCAAAACGCGCGGCCCCGCCTTTTCGTAGTTTTCGGCGTCTTTTACCTCGATCCTGTAGAGTTTTGTAAGAAGCCATTTGAGGATTGATTTAAGCAATATTGAGCCTCCGCCGCACGATACCCCGCACCAGGAAAAAGACCGGGATATTTAACACCCCAACGGCGAGAAGAATTTGAATCGATGTAAAGTTTAAAGAAAAGAGCAACAGTGCGACAACGCTTGCCAAGACCATGAAGAGGGCATTTATCACGTTGGCTGCGGCAATGATCCGCGCCAGATACTTGTCATCGCTGCGGTGCTGCATAATCGTGTATAGAGGCACGATATAGATGCCGGCACAGATCGACAGCGACAGCAGAGCGCCGAGAATGCCCCAACTGGCCAGGCTGACGGAAAAGAACTCCGTAAAACCCAATATCCGGTCCTGATAGTTCAGTACCTGCTCCAGATACACCATGCGGTCGGCGCTGTACTGCATGGACGCAGCGACGAAAACCGCGATAGCGACGGTCATTCCGATGGAGCCATATGGGACCAGACGACCGTTGATCTCGCCCTTCAGAAGCTTGTTGCACCAGACCGATCCTATGCCGATACCGACTGAAAAGATCGTCAGGAAAAGGGTCACGATATGGTTGTTGCCGCCGATGGTTTCCTTGGTGAAGATCGGAAACTGGGTCAGGAAGGTCGCGCCGACAAACCAGAACCAGGAAATACCGATGATGGACAGCCACACCGTGCGCTCCTCTCGGGCGTAGCCGATGATTTTCCAGGTTTCCCGAAAGATGTTCCAGCCGATTTTCAGCTTAGGGTCACCGACGGGTGCCAGGGGAATGGAGCGGCTGCTGATCCATCCGACCAGTGCAAACCCGACGAGCGCCAGCGACAGCATTTCGATGCCGTAGGTCGTGCTTATTATCAGGCCGCCGAAGATCGTACCGAACAGGATCGACAGAAAGGTGCCGCCTTCGATCAGGCCGTTGCCGCCGATCAGTTCGTCATCGTTAAGGTGTTCCGGCAAGAGGCTGTATTTTATAGGGCCAAAGAACGTCGACTGGACCCCCATCATGAACAAAACGAGCAGCAGGCCATAAATGCTGCCGATGAAGAAACCGGCTGACACCGCCAGCATCAGGATCACTTCGACGAACTTGATCTTCCGCGTGAAGCGGGACCTCTCGTATTTGTCGGCAAACTGTCCGGCGGTGGCCGAAAACAGAAAGAAAGGCAGTATGAACAGGCCCGCGGCAAGCGTCACCATCATCGGCGCATCTATCCCGCTGTCGGTGGCGACGTCATATGTAAACCAGATTAGGAAGGCGTTCTTGAACGCATTGTCGTTGAAAGCGCCGAAGAACTGGGTGACAAAAAGCGGCAGAAACCGCTTTGAGCGCATCAGATGCATGTGATCCCGCATTGTGTTCCCGTTCCTATCTTTTTTGTCCGAACCGGATTTACCAAGACCTGATCAGGAAGCAGGTGTGACGATCCCGTTTCTGCGGAACCCGCGCCGTGACCGCATAAAACTTGCTATCACCGACAGCAGCTATCAACAATGCCCCTTCGCTGATTTGCGGTTCTCAACCAGCGAATGTCACAATCGTTAATGGAATTTTGGACGCAGGTCTATCCTGCTGTCTGCATTCCGGCTCGCAAGTGACGTGATTCCGTTGGGAATTGAATCCGCAACGTATTTTCGCGCGGGGCGGAAGCTCCGCCGATCGTCTGACATTCAGTTGCTCAATGCAACCTTGCGCTGGGTGGACAAGACCACGTCACCCTTCATCGGGATCGGGACCAGCAGTGTCATGGTGTAGGAAAGCTCGATTGCGCGATAGGGGATGCCCCCCGAAGTGCCCGAAGACACCACCACATGGAGTTTGTCGCGATCACCAGCCAGAAAGTCGGCGCGCGCGCTCGTCGTCAGCGAAGTGGACGTGGCTGCGGCATCGATAATGATCTGCCTTTGCGCCCGGTCGGCGGCATTGTCGAGGCCGTTTCGGATGTGCAGGGCACGGCCGAATTCGATCAGTCCGAGCATCAGGATTACGAAGGGCAGGGCGACCAGCGCGAATTCGACCGCCGTCGCCCCTCGGATATCTGCCAGAAGTCTGCGCATATGTGTCACCGGACCTGGACGAGGCTGCTGCGGTTCAACGTCACGGCGGGCAGCAGGAATCCCGAAAACTCCCGCGTTCCGGTCAGGCTGTAGAAGATCGAGGTGGGCGTATCGCCGGCGCAGGTCGTAGAGCACAGCGTCTGGGTATCGGGCGTCTCGTTGCAGGCACAGAACCTTTCGACGACGAATACAGTCAAATCCCGGCCCGCGCCTGTCGGGTCCACCAGACCGAGCACGGAGGCCACTGCACTCTCGCCCGGATCGGAAATGGCGTGCTGCGCGCCGTGTCGCAAGGCCTGATCAATCTCTGACCTCTCGTGAATGGCGAAACCCAGATCCGACATGGTCAGGACGGCTGCAATCAGGATCGGTGCGATAAGGGCGAATTCCACCGCCGCGACGCCGGCCTGGCAGTTGGCGAAGGCCCGGAACACATTGCGGCTTCTAGCCATTGGCAGGAGCCTTCCGCCTGAAAAGCTTCGATAGAACGCCTTTACGCGCCGCTCTTTCGCCGGCCCGCGGAATGCTGTGCAACGCCAGTTTCGCGGTCAGGTCCATGATCTGGTTCGAGGCCTGCGATTTGGGAGCGTGCTCGAGCAGAATTTTCCCGGCCATCTGGGCAGCGGAAAATGTCTCGGCGTCCGATGAAATTTCCGCTGACAGGGGGCATGATAACGTGGCCGAGAACTCTTCGGCTGTGACGAAGGATTTTCCACGCGTCGGTTTCTGGTTCAGGATCAGGGTCGGGGACGGATCGTTGGGACGCAGCACCTTGATCATCTGCATCAGGGTGCGGGTGTTCCGCAGCGCCACCAGATCAGGTGTGGCGACCAGCGTGACCGTATCGGCCAGCGTCAGGGCCTCGGACGCCAGCGGTCCCCATCCCTGCGGCACATCCAGAACCACATAACGCGCGACGCGGCGTGCCTGTTCCACGACGCGGCGAATTTGCTCTCGTCCCGGCGCGATTGCTTCGTCCGGTCGCGCGGGAGCGGCAATGATGCCGAAACGCCGGTCGCGCCAGTGGATCAAACGTTCCAACACTTCCTTGTCGAGCGCATCGCCCTCCTTGATGGCATCGTCAAGCGTGCGGGCGGGCGAGAAGTCGAATTGCAGGGATGCCGTGCCAAAGCCCACGTCGGCATCTATCAGAATGGTCGTGGCATTAAAATTGTGGGCAAGGCCATGTGCTACGTTTTGCGCGAGGGTGGATGCCCCTGCGCCGCCACGTGCGCCGACAAAAGCCAGCACATGTCCACGGTCCCCGTCGTCGTCTTCGCCCAGAATGCCTGCCAGCGCCTCGATAAGTCCCAGCGGTTCGACCGGACGCACGAGGTAGTCGCTGACACCGAGGCGCAGCAACTTCCGGTAAAGCTCCACGCTATTGTCGGACCCAAGCAGCAGCAGGCGGGTGGACGGCGGGCAGAGATCGGCAAGGGCATCTATTTCCGCAGGCAAGACATCCGATGGTCCAAGGCATTCGATTATGATGATGTCAGAAGGCTGAGAACCGGAATAGCGGGCGATCGCCTGCTGGAAGCCACCTTCGAAAATCCGGGCCTCGACGCGGGTCGCGCGGCGGTCGCTCATTGCTTTCTCGACAGTCTGCAAGACGTCCTTGTTCGTGGCGAACGCATCCACGCTGATACGCGGCAGCATCAGCCGAAGGTTGGACTCTTCGGTTGTGACGCGGGCTTCGGGCGCGTTCCGCTCCGCATCCGCCGGACCCTTGGAGAGGGCTTCCTGTTCTTCAACCAGCGCTTCGGATTTCATGGTTTTTCCTCTTCTGACCCGGTAATGACCTGACGAGGCTTTCCGGCAGCTATAATCGTGACCTCTCTTTTCAGGGTCGGTTTTTCAACCTCGCTTTCGGCGACAACGACCTGCATATCGACCGGATCCTTTGTCTCCGCAGGCGCGTTGAGCTTGGGTCCCTCGATCGTGGTCAGGTCTCCCAGTTCGCTCAATCCGAAATCTTCCGATGCGCGCAGGGCCAGAGATAACTGCCCGGAAGCCGCCGCCGAAAGCAGGGCCTCCGCCTGTGCAGCGGTCACCTCCAGCGTGGCCGTTTGCCCGGTCAGCGTGGTGCCGTTATCGGCCGGTTCGATCTCGCTCGCCAGCTCCGTTGTATCGGCTGCCAGCTTTTCCCTGTCGAAACTGGTCTGGCCTATCGCCAGGACGCGGACATTTGTCAAAATCGTGCGCGTCGAACCGGTGGCCGTGCCGTCTCCGTCGAAGTCGCGGATCACGGTATGCAGCACATCCACCCGGTCATTCGGCAGGATAAACCCGCCAGCCGTCTTTTCGTCGGTAATCTTGACGCCGAGGGCCCTTGTTCCGGGCTGCAGAACCAGGGATAGGAAGCCGCCATCCCCGCGCGCCAGATGTTCGCGCCGCAGCGGTTCGCCGGAATAGACGTTCGAACGCAGAACGCGATCGTCGACGTCTGTGGCGGCGCCTGGCTGCTCCGACCGGAGAATCATGTTTTTCCTCAGGCGGTCCTCGGGCCAGGGCGCCCAGGTCAGCATGTCCGGCGTCAGCCGCGCGCCCCTTGGAATGTCCCGGCTGGAGACGAGCACATCGACCGAGGGCACCTCGATGACAACCGCCTGGGCTGCGGGACGCAGAGTGGCGTGCCATGCCAGCCATCCGGCGCCGAGGCCGGCGATGACCGCAACCAGTATGATGATAAGACGAACCATTGGTACTTTCCTGTCGTTAATTCGTTGTGCCGAGTTGCCAGGCCAACGTGCATATTGCGGCGCTGCCGATGGCCAGACCGTAGGGTATGGAAATGCGGCGCATGATCAATCGGGGCCGCAGGCGACCGCCCGGAACGGCCCGCCGGACCTTCGCAAGACCCAGCCCCAACATTGCCAGCGCCAGCACCGCGCCGGCTATTACAATGCCGAGCACGAAAACAGCGAAGGCCGGAGGGGCGATCCACAGGCTCGCCGCAGCCATCAGCTTGGCATCGCCTGCCCCCCACATGTTCAGGGCGAAGAGCAGCCATCCGCAAAGCAAGGCAGCGGCGGCCAGTGCGAGTGGCACGAGCGGAGACGTCGGCGCAGGACCAAGACAAAGCATAGAAAACACCCCTGTGACTGCCATACTGACAGTCAAACGATTAGGAATAGTAAACGTCGTGAAGTC
>JBFFQS010000081.1:0-10066 GCA_041573315.1 Amylibacter sp.
CTTTACCTATGGTGCGCCGCCGCACGGTGGCTGTGCTGCCGGTATCGACCGTCTGGTGATGCTGCTGGCCGACGAGAGCAACATCCGCGAGGTCATCATGTTCCCGATGAACCAGCGCGCCGAAGACCTGATGCTGGGCGGTCCGACAGAGGCCACCAACGAGCAGTTGCGCGAGCTTGGTCTGCGGGTCCTGCCGCAAGAGAAATAGATACCGCTCGCGGCAAAGGTTAACGCCGGAATACGCCCGTATGACATGCGTATGATTTCCGTATGACATCCGTATTGCGACTAAAACGCTCGGGTATTCCGCATTAACCATTTTTCATCGGGTCCGCGGAGGCCCGAGTTCAGATGAATTCGGCGGTTCGTCCGGTGTTGCTGCGCGCAAGCTCCAGCAATTCCGTCAGGTCGAGGGTTCCGTCGAACAGCGCCCGTCCGACCATCGCGCCCGACACACCCGGCACGAATTTCAGCCGCGACAGATCGTCCAGCGAGTGGACCATGCCGCGCGCGATCACCGGCGCCTTGGCCAATCCGGCCAGCCGCGTCACCAGCGCCAGAGAGTTTTCGGCATCCCTGATGTCGGCGTCGATATCGGACACGATGATCGCTGCCAGTGCGGTGTCTGCGAAGGTCTTGATAAAATCCCGGGGGTCGAAGGCGCTCTGTTCGCGCCAGCCGTGGCTCATCACCTTGCCCTGAAAGACGTCAACCGCCACCACGATCTGGTCGGGAAACAACTCTGCCGCTTGCTTGACGACATGCGGTTGCAGAACGGCGAGCGTGCTGACCACGATCCGCCCCGCGCCACGGTCGATCCAGTCCGCGATCTGGTGAACAGAGCGGAAACCGCCGCCCAGCTGGACCGGCGTTCCGGCCTGTGTGATGATGGATTGCAACAGCTTGGTATTCCGGTTCTCGCCCGAGATACCGTCGAAATCGGTGATGTGAATCCAGTCCGCGCCCGCCTTGGCGTAGCTTTCGGCGGTCGCCATCGGATCGACATTCCAGATTTGCGGCTCTTCCAGACGGCCCCGGTGCAGACTGACGCAGCGGCCGTTTTGCAGTTCGAGCGTGGGGTAGATAATCATGGCGGCTCTCCACTCAGGTTTCCGCGCATGATAGCACAGCGGCGTCCCCCACTGTTCATCGAAGCGACATTTCTGTGCGCAGTTGCGCCGCGTGCCCCCGGAATTGCCGGATGGCGACCGGCGAATTTCGCGCCCCGTTGCAGATTCGGACTTTGATTCCGGCGCGAAGATATTATCCTCGGCGGTTTGGAAGAGCGGAATCGGAGACGACATGCCGGAGGTGGGGAAACTCGGCGCATTGGTGGAAAACTGGGAGCAGCCGAAGCGGCCGAAAGCCGAGGTGTTGAGCGGCCGCTATGCGCGGCTGGAACTACTGGACGCCGACAAGCACTCGGCGGACCTGTTCAACGCGATCAGCGAGGACCGCAGCGGCCAGAACTGGGATTACCTGCCCTACGGCCCGTTTTCCTCGCACAGCGCCTATCACCGCTGGGTGAAAGAGATCAGCGCCGGATACGATCCGTTATTCTATGCCGTCTTCGATCAGAAGAATCACCACCGATGCGGCGTGGCCGCCCTGTTGCGGATCAATCCGAGGGCTGGCTCGATCGAGGTCGGGCACATCAATTTCGCGCCGTCGCTGCAGCGCACGCCAGCGGCGACCGAGGCGATATTCCTGCTGATGCAGTCGGTGTTCGAGGCAGGCTACCGCCGATTCGAGTGGAAATGCGACACGCTGAACCTGTCGTCGCGCAGCGCCGCCCAGCGTTTCGGGTTTTCCTACGAGGGCGTTTTCCGGCAGGCGCTGGTGGTCAAGGGCCGCAACCGCGACACCGCCTGGTTCGCGGCCATCGACAAGGAGTGGCCCGCCCTGAAAGAGGCCTATCTGGCTTGGCTGTCGCCAAAGAATTTCGACGCGCAGGGGCGGCAGGTCGAGCGGCTCGGCGACCTGACCGGACTGGTCAGGGTTGCCAGCGATCCGGCGTTGAAATAGACCGCCGCTAACCGACTGACCGATAACCGAAGGAACCGACTTTGCCTGAACCACGCCCGGAAGTGCTCGATTTTCTGCTGACCCGCCGGTCGCGCCCCGCCAAGACGCTGACGACGCCTGTGCCGGATGACGCGCGGCTGAGAGTTCTGCTGACCGCAGCGGCGCGGTCGCCCGACCATGGCGCGCTGGTGCCGTGGCGTTTTCTGGTGCTGCGCGATGCGGCATTGAACCGGCTGGCGGATGCGGTGGCGGCGCGGGCCGAGGCGCTGGGGCTGGAAGCGGCGCTGGTGGCCAAGGCGCGGGCGACCTATGACGCTTCGCCGCTGTGCGTGGCCGTCGCCGTGCGCCCCGAGGGCACGCCCAAGGTGCCGGAGGTCGAACAGATCCTGTCGGCGGGAGCGGTGTGTCTGTCGCTGGTGAACGCGGCGCTGGCCGATGGCTGGGGCGCGAACTGGGTCACCGGCTGGGCGGCCCGTGACGACGCGTTCCTGACGGGCGGTCTGGGCCTGAAGCCGGGCGAATTCGTCGCGGGTTTCGTGCATATCGGCACCGAGACCGTCGCGCCGCCGGACCGGCCCCGGCCCGATATCGAGGCCATCACCCAATGGGTGGACCAATGATATTCAGCGATTTCACCAAGGCGTTGGGCCAGCTTGGCGACCCGAAGTTCCGCAAGGTCCTGCTGGGATCGCTGGCGGTGACGGTGGCCTTGCTGGCGGGGGCGACGTGGATCGCGCAACTGCTGCTGCCCGATCAGGTTATCCTGCCCTATTTCGGCGAGATCGGGTTCCTGTCATGGCTTCTGTCGGGATTTGTGCTGGTCGCGATGATCGGCATGTCGGTGTTCCTGATGGTGCCGGTGGCCTCTGCCTTCACGGGCTTCTTTCTGGAAACCATCGCCGACGCGGTGGAGCGCAGGCACTACCCCGACCTGCCGCCGGTGCCACGGACCCCGTTTGGTGACGTCCTGCTGGACAGCCTGAAGTTTCTGGGGCTGATTGTCGTCGTCAACCTGTTCGCGCTGGTGATCTATTTCGCTTCGACCCTGCTGGCGCCGGTGATTTTCTGGATCGTCAACGGCATCCTGTTGGGGCGTGAGTATTTTCAGATGGTGGCGATGCGCCGTCTGGGCCGCAAGGACGCAGACGCGCTGCGCCGGAAATACCGGTTCCAGATCTGGCTGGCAGGGTTTCTGATGGCGGTGCCGCTGACGGTGCCGGTCGTGAACCTGCTGGTTCCGGTGCTGGGCGCGGCGACATTCACCCACCTGTTCCACCGGCTGAACCGTCAATAGCTGTTGTCGATGCCGCCGTAGAAGTCGAGCATATCGACCGTGATCATGCCCGAGGTGATCACGAAGTAAAGCGGCACCCAGAGCAGGATGGTGATCAGCGTCACCCATTTCACCTTGCGCCCGATCCGCGCGTTGGTCGGCGAAGAGGCATGCGTGCCGCGAACGACCTCGCCGACATCGCCCTGGGTTTTCAGCCCGATGGGCAGTGCGATGAACAAAAGCATGAACCAGATAACGGCGAACAGCACCAGTGCTGCGGTAATGGTCATTGCGTTTCCTTTTTTGGTGTTACACTTGTTCTAGCTCGATCAGCGTGCCGGAAAAGTCCTTGGGGTGCAAAAACAGTACCGGTTTGCCATGCGCGCCGATTTTCGGCGATCCGTCGCCGAGGACGCGGGCTCCGCTGGCGGTCAGCCGGTCGCGCGCGGCCTCGATGTCCGGAACCTCGAAGCAGATGTGATGCATGCCGCCATCGGGGTTCTTGGCCAGAAATCCGGCGATGGGGCTATTTTCGCCAAGCGGCAGCAAGAGTTCAACCTTTGAGTTTTCCAGTTCGACGAAGACGACGCGGACGCCGTGTTCTGGCAGGTC
This sequence comes from Amylibacter sp., assembly GCA_041573315.1. Classification (GTDB taxonomy): domain Bacteria; phylum Pseudomonadota; class Alphaproteobacteria; order Rhodobacterales; family Rhodobacteraceae; genus Amylibacter. Next base: position 3,911 of record JBFFQS010000081.1, read on the forward strand.
CTGCGGCGCGGAGACGGTCGCGCCGAGGCCGGAGCGATAGCGCTCCACCGCTGCGTCGAGGTCGGGAACCGCAATGGCGATATGGTTTATGCGTCCGATCATGGCGTCGCCTTTCCCATTACCCGGCCCTTGGCTCAGGCAGATTTCTTTTTGGCCGCGGGCTTTTTCGCAGCCGCCTTCTTGGCCGCTGGTTTCTTGGCTGTCTTGCGTTTGCCCTTGCCCTTGGTCGCGGCCTTGGCGTCGATCAGTTCAACGGCCTGTTCCATGGTGACGGTTTCGGGTTCCACGTCCTTGGGCAGCGTCGCATTGACCTTTTCCCATTTGACGTAAGGCCCGTAGCGCCCCGACATCACATTGATCGCGCCGCCGTTCTGCGGGTGCTCGCCCAGTTCGCGCAGCGGCGTCGCCGCGGCACCGCGTCCGCCGCGTGCGGCCTTCTGCGCGATCAGTTCCACGGCGCGGTTCATGCCGATGGTGAAGACCTCCGCCGGGTCCTTGATATTTGCATAGATCTTCTGCGGGGTCTTTTTGCCCTCTTCCGGCGGCTTGGACCACACGACATAGGGGCCATAGCGCCCGATGGCTGCCTCGACCGGCCCGCCGTCGGGATGCTCGCCGATGAAACGCGGCAGCGATAGCAGGTCAAGCGCGAGCTTCAGGTCCACGGCGTCCAGTTCGATGCCCTTGGGGATCGAGGCGCGCGGCGGCTTGGGGTTTTCCTCGGTAGCTTCGCCGCGCTGGACGTAGGGGCCGAAACGGCCCGAGCGCAGTTTGATCGGCTCGCCGTCGTCGTCATGGCCCAGCAGCTTGCCGTCCGGTCCGGCGATATCCCCGCCCTCGACTTCGCCCGCCAGCGGACGGGTGTATCGGCATTCGGGGTAGTTCGAGCAGCCGATGAAGGCGCCGCCGGAACGCGCCGTGCGCAATGACAGGCGGCCATTGCCGCAGACCTTGCAGACGCGCGGGTCCGAACCGTCTTCGGTCGGCGGAAACAGGTGCGGTTCCAGCACCTCGTTGATCTTTTCCAGCACTTCGGTGATCCGCAGTTCGGAGGTGTCGGCGATGGCGGCGGAAAAGTCTTTCCAAAAGCGGGCCAAAAGTTTCTTGTAATCCTCTTCGCCGGCGGAGACCTCGTCGAGTTCCTCTTCCAGCTGGGCGGTGAAGTTATAGCCAACGTATTGCCGGAAATAGTTTTCGAGGAAGGCGATGACCAGGCGGCCCTTGTCCTCGGGGATCAGGCGGTTCTTTTCCTTTCGGACATAGTCGCGGTCCTGAATCGTGGTGACGATCGAGGCATAGGTGGACGGGCGCCCGATGCCGAGTTCTTCCATGCGCTTGACCAGCGTCGCCTCGGTATAGCGCGGCGGCGGCTGGGTGAAATGCTGGTCGGGATCGACCGAGCTCTTCTGTACCGGTTCGCCTTCGGCGATCTGGGGCAGGCGGTTGCCGTCCTCGTCGTCGTTCTGATCGTCGCGGCCTTCTTCGTAAACCTTCAGGAAGCCCTCGAAAACGACGACCTGCCCGGTGGCGCGCAGGCCCACCTGGCCGTCGGCGGACAGGATGTCGACCGTGGTGCGTTCCAGTTGCGCGCTGGCCATCTGGCTGGCGATGGTGCGTTTCCAGATCAGGTCGTAAAGCTTGCGCTGGTCGGCCTCCAGACGTCCCAGCTTGTCGGGTGACATCATCATGTTGGTGGGCCGGATACATTCGTGCGCTTCCTGCGCGTTCTTGGCCTTGTTCTTGTACATGCGCGGCGATTTGGCGACGAAACGCTTGCCGTAGATCGCATCGATCGCGTCGCGCGCCGCCATAACCGCCTCGGGGGCCATGTCGATGCCGTCGGTCCGCATATAGGTAATGTGGCCGGCCTCATACAGCCGCTGCGCCGTGCTCATGGTCTGACGCGCGCCGAAACCGAACTTGCGGGAGGCCTCTTGTTGCAGGGTCGAGGTCATGAACGGCGGGTAGGGGTTGCGGGTCGCGGGCTTGGCCTCGACCGACTCGACCGTCAGGTCGCGCGATTGCACCGCCTGCACCGCCAGCTCGGCGGCGACGGCGTTCTCGATGTCGAATTTTTCGAGCTTATTGCCGCCGAGGATGCGCAGGGAGGCTTCGAATTCCTGCCCGCGCGGCGTGGTCAGGATCGCCTTGACGGTCCAGTATTCGCGCGGCTTGAAGGCCTCGATCTCCATCTCGCGCTCGACGATCAGGCGCAGGCAGACGGATTGCACGCGGCCCGCCGATTTCGCGCCGGGCAGCTTGCGCCACAGCACCGGAGACAGGTTGAAACCGACGAGGTAATCCAGCGCGCGGCGGGCGAGATAGGCGTCGACCAGCGGCATATCGATGTCGCGGGGGTTTTTCATCGCGGTGGTGACCGCGTCCTTGGTGATGGCGTTGAACACGACGCGGCTGACGTGGGTGGTTTTCTTGATCGCCTTGCGCTTGCGCAGAGCTTCCTCCAGATGCCAGCTGATCGCCTCTCCCTCGCGGTCGGGGTCGGTTGCGAGGATCAGGTTGTCGTCGTCTTTCAACGCTTCGGCTATGGCGCGGATGTGTTTTTGGCTTTCGGGCGCGACTTCCCATTTCATGTCGAAATCTTGCTCCGGGTCCACGGATCCGTCCTTGGGCGGCAGGTCACGGACATGGCCGTAGGACGCCAGAACGGTGTAGTCGTTTCCGAGGTATTTATTGATGGTTTTGGCTTTGGCCGGGGATTCTACAACGACTACGGGCATATAATTTCCTTGGGATTCGACGCGAAGGCCATGGGCGCGGAACATGTCGCCTTGGGCATGGCCTTGTCAATGGGGTGATGGATAATGCGGAAAACCCGGTCCCCCCGAACAGCGGCCAAACGACAACAGAACTTGTTTTCAGGTAGGGGCTGGCGTCAGCCTGTCAAGGCCAGCAGTCCGCCCGGCGTGCGGGAAATCCGCCCGTCGAGTTCCAGCTCGAGGATCTGCTTCGCCACCGCGCCGGCAGGATAGCCGCTGTCGCGGATCAGCGCATCCTCGGCCACGCCCGCCGGGCCGAGCAGGGTCAGGATTCTTGCCGTGACCTGATCGGGATCGCCGTTGAAGCGCAAAGGTTCGGGGCGCGGTTCCGGCGCGGCGGGCGCGGGCCGGTCCAGCAGATGGGCGATCGCCTCGATAACGTCGGCGCCCGACCTGACCAGCGTGGCGCCGTCGCGGATCAGGATGTTGCAGCCGCCTGCGCGCCCGTCCAGCGGGTTGCCGGGAACGGCCATGACCTCGCGCCCCAGATCGTTGGCGTCGCGCGCCGTGATCAGGCTGCCGGAGCGCGCCGCACCCTCGATCACCACGACGCCCAGCGACAGGCCGGCGATGATCCGGTTGCGCTGGGGAAAGTGCCGCGCCTGCGGCGTCAGGCCAAGCGGCTGTTCTGACAGGCGCAGGCCCTGTTTGCCGATGCCCTCGAACAATTCGGCGTTTTCCTTCGGATAGGCGATGTCGATGCCGCCGGCCTGTACCGCGACGGTTCCGGTTTCCAGCGCCGCCGTGTGCGCCGCCGCATCGACGCCGCGCGCGAGTCCCGACACGACCGTGATACCTTCCGCGCCCAATTCGCGGGCGAACAGCCGCGCCGTGCGCACGCCGAGGCTTGAAGCGTTGCGCGCGCCGACCAGCGCCACGGCCGGGCGGTTCGCCAGTTCCGCATCGCCTTTGGACCAAAGGAACGGCGGCGCGTCACCGGCGCGCGCCAACAGGGCGGGATAGGGCGCCTGGCCTAGGAACAGCGGCAGGAAACCGCGTTTGAGTGCTTGTTTGAATTCCTGCTCGGCGTCCTTTTCGGGGCAGATGGCGTAATCCCGCACTCCGGCGGCGCGGGCGACCTCCGGCAGGTGGCGCAGCGCTTCGCCGGCAGTGCCGAACTCTTCGATCAGGCGCAGGAAGGTCGCCGGACCGACGCGCCGGGACCGGATCAGGCGCAGCCAGTCAAGCTGGTCCTGTTCGTTAGCGGGCGGGGCGCAGGGCGCAGGGGTATCATCGGCCTTCGGCATGCCGGCAGCCTGTCATTTTGTGGTTAACAGATGGTGAAGCGAGCTGGCGGAAACGCAACCTGAAACTGCGTTCAACCGCGGGCGGCGGTTCCGCGAAAGCCCTCGATGCAGACCACGCGCAGGATCAGCCAGAGCGCGAGGCCGTAGATCTGCGAGATCAGGATCAGCAGGGCAAAGGCCTTCAGCTCGAAAGACACCAGCCGCGCGACCCAGAGCGCGGCGGCCAGCAGCAGACAGATAGACAGGGCCAGCAGCAGCACCGGGGCGACGCCGATGTAGCCGGTCTTACGCGCTGCAAAGCAGAACGGGATCGAGGCGATGACGGAAATCAAACTGAAGGGCAGGGCCTGCGAGGCCAGATAAAAGCCGTAGCGCACCCAGTCGGGGACTTGATACCCCGAACTGATGACCAGGTTCAGCAAGGTCGCGACGATCACGAAAAGGCTGGGAAGGAAAACAAATCCGGCGAGCACCCCCAGAAGAATCCGTGTCCCTGTTATGCGCCGTGACTGGTCCGGGTGGACCTGCCACAGGGGGGTAACTCTTCATCGCGCGCTGCCACCTACGGTTAGACCGCCTATCATCAGGGTTGGCTGACCGACACCGACGGGCACCCATTGGCCGGCCTTGCCGCAGTTGCCCATGCCGGGGTCCAGCGCCATATCGTTGCCGATTGCGCGGATATGCTGCAGCGCCGTCGCGCCGTCGCCGATCAGGGTCGCGCCCTTGACCGGCGCGCCGACCTTGCCGTTCTGCACGCGATAGGCTTCGGTGCAGGAAAAAACGAACTTGCCGTTGGTGATGTCGACCTGGCCGCCGCCGAAGCCGACGGCATAAATCCCGTCCTTCAGGTCGGCGATGATGTCGGCGGGATCGGCGTCGCCGCCCAGCATGTAGGTGTTGGTCATTCGCGGCATCGGCGCATGGGCATAGGATTCGCGGCGACCGTTGCCAGTGGCTTCGACCCCCATAAGGCGGGCGTTCTGGCGGTCCTGCATCAGGCCGACCAGGATGCCGTCCTCGATCAGGAAGTTCTTGCCGCTCTGCGTGCCCTCGTCGTCGAAGCTGATCGAGCCGCGCCGGTCGGGGATTGTGCCGTCGTACAGAACGGTGACGCCTTTCGAGGCGATCCGCTGCCCCATCAGACCGGCGAAGGCCGAGGTTTTCTTGCGGTTGAAATCGCCTTCCAGACCGTGGCCGATGGCTTCGTGCAGCAGGATGCCGGGCCAGCCGGGACCGAGCACCACATCCATGATGCCCGCGGGTGCGGGTTCGGCGCGCAGGTTCACCAGCGCGATACGCAGCGCCTCTTTCGCGGTTTTCTGCCAGTGTTCGGGAACCATGAGCCGCGACAGGCCATAGCGACCGCCGCCGCCTGCGTTGCCGCTTTCGCGCCGGCCGTCCTGTTCGACGATAACGCTGACGTTCAGGCGCGTCATCGGGCGCACGTCGCGGACGCGGGTGCCTTCGGGGCGCAGAATCTCGACCTCTTGCAGCGAGGCGGCCAGCGTCGCCGAGACCTGCACGACGCGCGGGTCCAGCGACCGCGCGTAGGCGTCTATCTCTTTCAGCGTGTCCAGCTTGACCGAAAATTCGGCGTCGTCCATCGGGTTGGCGTCGGTATAGAGCCGCCGGTTGGTGGGGCGCGGGGCGGCTGCGAGCGTGCCGCCGCCGTCGCCGACCGCCAGACGCGCGGTTTCGGCGGCGCGGGTCAGGGCGGCCTCCGTCATCTCGGTCGAATGGGCGTAGCCGGCGGTCTCGCCGTTCACGGCGCGCAGTCCGAAGCCTTCGGAGGCGTTGTAGGAGGCGTTTTTGACCCGTCCGTCGTCAAAGACCAGCGCTTCGGACCGGCGGCGTTCCAGAAACAGTTCGCCGTCGTCGGCTCCTGCCACGGCGGAACGCAGGATCCGTAGTGCGGCATTTTCGTCAAAACTGGTCTCAAAAGGCCGAAACCCGGTATTTTTGGTCGTCACGGTACGCATTTCCCCTAGATAGACTTCCGTAAAGCGGCTGAATGCCGCAAAGGATAAGCTTGTTATTGTGGCATGAATATGGTTTTTCGGACCAGACAATACAAATGGGATTCTTTCGCTGTGCCGAAAAAGTCTCTGAATGGCGGAAAAGCCGCCGGA
>JBFFQS010000082.1:0-9882 GCA_041573315.1 Amylibacter sp.
CATCATGCCGCCGTCTCCCATACCGTTGAGGTGTTCGACAGCCAACTCCTGAGCGCGCAGTTCGTCCAGACCCTCCTCAGCGTAGGGGCCGGTTTGAGGTACGTTGAATCCCAGAGTAACCGTGCTGCCCTGAGGGGCATTGGTATAGCCGCTGTGGGCTGCTGCGTTCAGAATTGTTGGCATCGCCAAACCGGCACCGACGGCGGCACCGGATTTGATTAACCCACGACGGGTTGTTGAAAATTTAGACATTCATTCCTCCCAGAATTTGGACCCTATTCCGCCTTATCGCGAAATTAGATTGCCTATTCTGCTATTCATTCGGTCAAAAAATCAATAAATATCTGTTTAAAAACGCTTTTTTTGTCAAATTTTACTATACAATTAGTTGTTGATAGTAAATTTATTTACAATTATTGTGCAAAGACACCTAATCAAAGGAAAATTTTTGGCTCGGAGTCTGACCGGAACGAGAATCAGGGAACGCCGGCGCGGCAAGAAACTGAGCCAGACCGAGCTGGCGCGGCTGGTCGGGATCTCGGCATCCTACCTTAACCTGATCGAACACAACCGCCGCGGCATCGCCGGAAAGACCCTTCTGGCGATTGCCGAGAACCTCGGCGTTGACGCCCGCAGCCTGTCCGAGGGCGCTGACCGGGCCCTTATCATGCAACTGCGCGAGGCGGCCGCGAACATTCCCGCCGCGGACGCGGAGGTGGACCGGCTGGAAGAGTTCATCGGGCGCTTTCCCGGGTGGGCCCGGCTGATCGATACCTTCCAGTCCCAAAGCAAGTTCCAGAACGAGACGCTGCTGGCTCTGTCCGACCGGTTGAAACACGACCCGTTCTTCGCCGAGGCCATCCACATGATGGTGTCCAACATCACGGCGATCCACTCGACCGTCGGAATCCTGTCAGACGATCAGGATGTACCGCCCGACATGAGGCGGACGTTTCTGGACAACCTGTCGGCGGAAAGCGCGCGGCTGGCCAAGACCGCGAGCGACCTGATCGGGCATTTCGACACGCCCGACCAGCCGGAACAGGTCGGCACGCAGTCCAGCGCCGTTGACCGCTTTTTCGAAAAGCACGGTTTTTACATTGGCGGGCTGGAATCCGGCGACAGTACCGCAGAAGAGTTGCTGGAGGACGCCGGCCCGTTATCCGAATTCGACCGCGCCGATCTCGCCGCGGCGCTGACCGCCTACCAGTCCATGGCGCGCGCGCTTCCGCTGGACCCGTTTATCGAGCGGTGCAACCGGCTCTCATACGACCCCCTGCGCCTTGCGGCGGAATACTCCGCGCCCTTGGAAACCGTTTTCCTGCGGCTGGCGCATCTGCCCAAGGATGATGACCTGCCGGAATTCGGACTCCTGAAAGTCGATGGTTCCGGCGGAGTTCTTTACCGCAAGCAACTCAGCGCCCTGAACCTGCCAAAATTCAGCAGCGGCTGCCCGCTGTGGCCGGTTTACCGCTGCTTTGCCCAACCCGGCCAGCCGGTGCGCGCAATGATGAATACGCCTACGGGAGAGAACTTTTTGACCTTTTCCGTATCAAAACAGCACCCGGTGAACGAATTCGGGTTGCCACCGTCGCTGACGGCGTCAATGATTTTCACGATGGATTTTGTCAGATTCCTGCCAAAGGCCGAGCGGCAGGCTTTGGCGCAACTCGAAGTCGGGCTGCACTGTACCGTGTGCCCGCGGCCGGAATGCCCGACCCGCAGAAGCAGTTACATTCTGGGCTAGGACCGGCCAAACGTGACTGATTTAGAGGAGTAAATCATGTCAAAGACAGTACTGCTGATCGAGGACGAGCCGCACATCGTGGCCGCGCTGCGATTTCTGTTGCAGCGCGAGGGTCTGACGGTGTTCGACCACGGCGACGGAAAGGACGCGATGCAGAAAATCAACTCCGTCAGTCCGGATCTGGTAATTCTGGATGTCATGCTGCCCGGAAGATCCGGTATGCAGATACTCGAGGAGTTGCGCGACGACAGCCGGACACGCACCCTGCCCGTCCTGATGCTGACCGCGAAAGGGCAGAAGAAAGACCGCGAGGCGGCAGAAACCGCGGGGGCGAGCATGTTCATGACCAAACCCTTCGGTAATGAGGAAATTCTGGGGAACGTGAGAGCACTGCTGGAAAGATGAACGAGCCTCAAAGATACAAGCGAAGCGAAGAGCACGCCCGCCGCAGCCGCAAACTGCGCGATTTGGCGTTATTACTGCCCTTCTGTGGCGCGGTCGCCTTCGCCTCACCGGTGCTGGACGCCTTTGAAAGCGCCAACGCGGCCATAGGAAACAAGGTGATCTATGTGTTCGGCTGCTGGATACTGCTGATCGTCTGCGCCTTCCTGCTGTCCCGCGCCCTGCGCAGCGAGATCCGCGAAAAATGACGCTGTCGTTCAACGTCCTGCTGACGGTCTGCCTGGCCTATGTCGCCATCCTGTTCGCCGTCGCCGCCATTTCCGAGCGCCGCGCCAACAACGGCGAATGGAGTTTCCTGCAGTCGCCGATCATCTACACGCTGTCGATATCGGTCTATTGCACCGCGTGGACCTTCTATGGCGCGGTCGGATCAGCGGCCCGCGGCGGTCTGGATTTCGTCGCCATCTATCTGGGCCCGACGCTGGTGTTTATCGGCTGGTGGTGGCTGCTGCGCAAGCTGGTGCGGATCGGGCGGACCCAGCGCATCACCTCGATCGCCGACCTGATTTCGTCGCGCTTCGGCAAGAGCAACGGACTCGCCGTCATCGTCACGATTCTGGCCGTGGTCGGCTCCACGCCCTATATCGCGCTGCAACTTCAATCGCTGACGCTCAGCTTCTCGGTATTCAATTCGGATTTCGAAAACGCTCCGCCGCCAGCCTATACCGCCCTTTGGATTGCGGCGGGCATGGCGCTGTTCACGATCATTTTCGGCACGAGGAACATTGACGCCAATGAACGCCACTATGGCGTTGTGACAGCGATCGCGCTGGAGGCGATTGTAAAACTTCTGGCCCTTCTGTCAGTCGGTATATTCGTTGTCTGGGGCGTTGCCGACGGCCCCTCAGATATCTTCGCACGCGTCGACCCGGAGGCCTTTCAGACGCAAAACCTGTTCGGTGCCCGCTGGGCCACGCTGGTTTTCCTGTCTGCGACCGCGATTATCTGCCTGCCGCGCATGTTTCAGGTCGTGGTTGTCGAAAACTCAGCCGAACGTCATCTGGTCACCGCCAGCTGGGTCTTTCCGCTCTACCTGCTGCTGATGTCGCTGTTTGTCATGCCCATCGCAATTGCCGGATTGGACATCCTGCCGGAAGGCTCCAACCCTGACCTTTTCGTGCTGACAGTGCCGCTGGCGGCAGAGCGTGAGTCCCTTGCGCTGTTCGCTTTCATCGGAGGGTTTTCATCGGCCACCTCGATGGTCATCGTTGCCGCAATTGCCCTCTCCACGATGGTTTCCAACCACATGGTGCTGCCTGCGTGGTTGTATCTGGCCAAGAACCGGAATTCCGAGACAGCAGACGTGCGCCGGCTGCTGCTGCGCAGCCGCCGGATCAGCATCGCCGGCATTCTCGGGCTGGGCTATTTCTATTACATATTCACTGGCGGCTCTAGCGCGCTGGCCTCGATCGGGCTGATTGCGTTCCTGGGCGTGGCGCAGGTTCTGCCCGCGCTTCTGGGCGGCCTGTTCTGGAAAAATGCAACCCGCATCGGTGCCATATCGGGGATCTTATCCGGCTTTGTCATCTGGATCTACGCCCTGCTGCTACCGAGTTTCGAGGGTGAATTCCTGCTCAATGATACGACCCTCGAAAACGGTCTTTTCAGTCTGGAGATACTCAAACCCTATGCCTTGTTCGGCTCGACCATTTCCGATCCGCTGGTCCATGCCACGGTCTGGTCACTGGGGATCAATACTTTCATCTTCGTCTGCGTATCACTGTTCACTGTACCAAGCGCGATCGAGCGGTTGCAGGCGGTCCAGTTCATCAACGTGTTCGACCGAAGCATCAGCAGCCGCACCTTTTCACGCAGCGCCACCGCCGAGGAGCTTCTGGTGCTGGCACAGCGTATTCTGGGCCGCGAAGAAGCCTTTCGCTTGTTCGAAACCGAGGCCGCGGCACAGGGCAGGACCGGCGTTTTGCCAGAGCCCACAAACGATTTCATCGCCAGTCTGGAGCGCAAACTGTCCGGCTCCGTCGGTGCGGCGACGGCACATGCGATGATCAACCAGATCACCAGCGGCGAGTCGGTGTCGGTCGAGGAACTGATCGCCGTGGCGGATGAGACCGCGCAGATCATGGAGTATTCCGCGCGGCTTGAAAGCCAGTCGAAAGCGCTCACTGAAACCGCGCGGCAGTTGACTCTGGCGAACCAACAGCTGAAGGAGCTTGGCGACCAGAAAGACGAGTTCCTGAGTCAGGTCAGCCACGAGTTGCGCACGCCCATGACATCGGTCCGGTCCTTTTCAGAGATTCTGCGCGACACCAAGGAAATGGACGAAGACAGGCTGCGCAACTTCTCGGCGATCATCCATGACGAGAGCCTCCGGCTGACCCGTCTGCTAGACGAAATTCTGGACCTGAGCTTTCTCGAAAGCGGCAAGGTCCAGATAAACAGCTCGCTCGTCAGGCTGCAATCCGTTGCCGAAAGAGCGGTGCAATCGACGCAGACCATGGCAGAACAGGCCGGAACCCTCGTGATACTGGACCCGTCTCTGGAGCGGTATTCCCTGCGGACGGACTTCGATCGGCTGGCGCAGGTTCTGATCAATCTGCTGGGCAACGCGATCAAATACGGCGCCAGTTCCGATCCTGAAGTCCGCGTCACCGCCCGCAGGCGCCGCACAGAACTGTTGATCGACGTTTCCGACAACGGACCCGGCATTCCGAAGGAGGCGGAGCACCGCATATTCGAGAAATTCGCCCGCCTGTCGCAGGGCAGCAGCGCGGGCAGTGCGGGTCTGGGATTGGCGATCAGCCGCGAGATCGCAAAGAACCTTGGCGGCGATCTGGTCTATGTGCGCAGCAGGAACGGTTCGATCTTTCGGATCAGCCTGCCTTTGGCGGGGCGTTAGAGGCCCGTTCCGTCGCGGCATCGGATTCGCCACACGCTCTGGCACATCCTTACCGTCAGGGCCCGGCCGGGATGCATCCTATTTTCCGCCGTCGCCAGTCTGGGTGTTTGATACAATGGTCCGCAACATCCCTAGCAGTGCGGCCTGCCCTTCGGCCCCCATGTCGCCCACCGCCTGACGCTCCAGTTCCGCGGCCAGAGCGATCAGCTGGGCAACTTTCTGCTGGCCTTTCGACGTCCCCTGCACAAGCCACCCCGCGCCGGACTTCCGCATCGTGCAATAGTCGTTGGCGCGCATCGACTGCAACAGATCGGATAGCAGGTCGGGATCGATAAACGTCCGCGATCCCAATAGTTCCATGTCGATGCCGGTGTCTTGCCTGAGGTTGGCCAGAATGCGCCATTCCGGCACCGTCAGGCCAGCAGCCCTGACGGCCGCGTGAAAGTTCTGCCCCATCTGCCGGTTGGCCCGCGCCAGATGATAGAGGAGCAGATCGTCGAGCGGGTTCGGTAAATCCGTTTCCGGCTCCAGCCGGCGGCCGGCCGCCCGGATCGGCGTGGCGCTGGCGTAGGTTCCGGCGCTGAAAACCAGACCGTCCCTGTTTTCGCGGGCAATGTTTTCAACCTCGCCGACGATGATCCAGTGATCGCCACCCTCGTAGACCTGCCACGTGCTGCAATCGAAACGGCTGGCGGTTCCGCCGATCAACGGCACGCCGTTGCGGTCGGTCGTGTAGTCGACGCCGGAAAACTTGTCGGTGCCGCTTTTGGCAAACCGGTTCGAGAGGTCGACCTGATCCACCGCCAGGACATGCACCGCAAAATTTTCGGCGACCCTGAAAGCTTCTGCCGACAGGGCGGTCTTGGATACGCTCCAGAGGATAAGTGGCGGCTCCATAGACACGGAATTGAAGCTGCTGGCCGTAATTCCGACCGGAGCCCCCTGCGCGTCACTGCAGGTCACGATTGTAACGCCGGTGGCAAAAGTGGACAGAACATCGCGCATTTCGCGTATGTCGAATGGCTTGCGCCGCCTTGCCGATGCCTCTGTCATGCGTATCTTTCCTTCAACAGGGCACCCATTGGTCCCGTGACCGCGTTCTGTCTACGTTATAGTAGTCCGTAAGACAAAATGCGCCACCTATTCCCGAACGTAAGCCGGCAGAAATCGAGCGCGGTCAAGGTTCTGGCGCATCGTGAACATACAAACCTTGATGCCTAATTATGCAATTCTTGAGCCTTTCCTGCCAAAACAGCATCATATTGATAAAAATTTCCGGCAATCGTGTTTTTTCATTTTCCGGCCTCGATTTTCTCAGTAAGGTCATTTCAACCGTAGGGGGTTACGTGGAAGATTTTTCAGCCATTAAGAAGGCCGGCGACTTGTCGGACCTGAACGACAGCGCCGAAAGCGCCTCCGAATTGCTCAAGACATTGTCCCACAGCGGGCGGTTGATGATTCTCTGCAATCTTGCGGATGGCGAGAAATCGGTCAGTGAGCTGGAGGATATGCTGGGGACGCGGCAAGCCGCTGTTTCCCAGCAGTTGGCGCGACTGCGCAAGGACAAACTCGTGAGATTTCGCCGTGAGGGGAAAACCGTTTATTATTCCCTGGCGGACAGCAAGGCGCGTCGGGTGATAGAGCTGCTCTACTCGCTGTATTGCCGTTAATTCTGAACTGTGAAAAATTCGACCTCGTTCGAGCCGATCCTGACGCAGGTCAGCCGGCCGGTTGCAAAAGCGCCCGTATCAACGTTTATCTTGCCTGAAAACGCATAGGGTTCCTCTGTGATCGTATGGCCGTGGACGATCCACTGGTCGTCGGTGCGCTGCCTCTCGGTGAACTTGTCGTGGCCCCACAGCAGAACCCGCGCGGACTGCTGGTCTACCGGCACATCGGGATCGGCGGCGGCATGCACAACCGAGACATTGCCACTGGCAAAGCGCAGCGGCAGTTCCCGCAGCCAGGCCTGGGTTTCCTGCGGCAGGCTTTCGGCAAAGACATCGCGCGCAGCCATCAGCACCTCGTCGTTGGCGCGCTCCGTGACTTCGCGAAGACCGAAACTCATCAGCGTTTCCAAACCGCCATACTGCAGCCAGCGCGCGCCCTTGACCGTCGGTTCATCCAGAAAGTCGAGCAGCATTTTTTCGTGATTTCCCATCAGGCAATGCGCTGCGGCGTCGGGGTTTTCAGTAATGTCCTTGATGGTGGAAAGGGTGAGCGCGCTGTCGTCGCCGCGATCCACGATATCGCCGACGAAAACCAGATCGGACTCCGGTTCGCGGATATCCGCCAGACGATCCAGCATTTTCGCCAACAGGTCGGCGCGCCCATGGATGTCACCGATGACATAGAGCGGCCTGTTCGGCACAATCGGCGCCGTGAACATAACTGGCGGTGCCTGATCGGCGGATTTTCCGAACAATCGTTTGAGAATCTTCATCGTGTCTTTATGCCTCTTTACGCACACTGGGCTCAATAGGTTACCGTATAGTGTTAGACGTTCTGCGCGCGTCTGGAAACAGGAAGTTCCGCGACGTCCCCGATCGGCGGAGTCAGGTACTTTCGCAACAGCGCCATCGGATGGGACCGCAGTGTCAGACGCATGGAAACGTAGTCTTCGACGACATGCTCGCCCTCGGTCATTTCGGGCAGGGTGACGGCCTGTTCGACCAACCCCTCACCCTCCAGATCGCGGGCGAACAGCGGCAGCGGCTCGCTGCCGCTGATCGCCTGCGCCTGCCAAAGGGCCTCGCGCCGCGACAGGCCCAGCGCGGCGAAGGCGTCAGCCTCGGCCAGAACGGTCAGGATGCGCGGCGCGGTGCCGGCCTTGCGCCAGACATCCCCAACCGCATGATAGCCGTTGCCGCGCGCGGCGCAGATCCATGTCGCCTCGTCCTCTCGCATCGCCTTGATCTGGCGGAACCCGAGCCGCAACGCCAGCCCGCCCTTGCCGTCGGGCTCCATCACGTTGTCCCAGAAACTGGCGTTGATGCAGACCGGGCGGACCTCGACGCCATGCGCCCGCGCATCGCGCACGATCTGCGCCGGGGCATAGAACCCCATCGGCTGCGAATTCAGCAGCGCACAGGCAAAAACACCTGGGTGATGTTTCTTGAGCCAAGCCGAGGCATAGACCAGCAGGGCAAAGCTGGCGGCGTGGCTTTCAGGGAAACCGTATTCACCGAAGCCCTCGATCTGCGAGAAACAGCGCTCGGCGAAATCCTGTTCATAGCCGTTTTTCAACATGCCATCGATAAAGCGGTCGCGGAACAGGTGGATGGTGCCGGTCTTTTTGAACGTCGCCAGCGCGCGGCGCAGACGATCCGCCTCTTCGGGCGAGAACCCCGCGCCGATAATGGCGATCTGCATCGCCTGTTCCTGAAACAGCGGTACGCCGAGGGTCTTGCCCAGCACCGCGCCCAGATCGTCAGAGGGAAAGGTCACCTCTTCCTCGCCGCGCCGCCGCCGCAGATAGGGGTGCACCATGTCACCCTGTATCGGGCCGGGGCGCACGATCGCCACCTCGATCACCAGATCGTAGAAACAGCGCGGCCGCATGCGCGGCAAAAAGTTCATCTGAGCGCGACTCTCGACCTGAAACACGCCAACGCTGTCGGCCTCGCACAGCATGTCATAAACCGCCGGATCCTCGGACGGAAGCGTCGCCAATGTAGAGTCTATACCAAAATGTTTCTTTAACAGATCAAATGCTTTACGGATACAAGTTAACATTCCGAGAGAGAGCACGTCGACCTTGAGAATTCCCAGCGCGTCGATGTCGTCCTTATCCCAGCAGATCACCGTCCGGTCGGCCATGGCGGCGTTCTCGATCGGCACCAGTTCGTCGAGCCGGCCCTCGGTCATGATAAAGCCGCCAACGTGCTGCGACAGGTGGCGGGGAAAGCCGGTGATCTGGCCGACCAGGTCGAGGGTCTGCTGCAAACGGGCGTCGTTCGGGTTCAGCCCGATCTCACGCAACTGCGCCTCGGGCGGGCCGCCCTTGCCGCCCCACCCCCATAGCTGCGAGGACAGTGCCGCGATGGTGTCGCCCGACAGGCCCATGGCGCGCCCAACCTCCCGGATCGCTCGTTTGCCGCGGTAATGGATCACCGTGGCGCAGAGCCCGGCGCGGTGCCGGCCGTAGCGCTCATAAATATACTGAATCACCTCTTCGCGGCGCTCGTGCTCGAAATCGACGTCGATGTCGGGCGGTTCGTCGCGGGCCTCGGAGACGAACCGCTCGAAGACCATGGTGCCGACCTCGGGCGAAACGGATGTCACGCCCAGCGCGAAACAGACCACCGAATTGGCCGCCGAGCCGCGCCCCTGACACAGGATGCCGCGCGAGCGTGCAAACTCGACGACGTCATGCACGGTCAGGAAATAGGGCGCGTAGTCGAGCTTGCCGATCAGCGCCAGCTCATGCTCCAGCATCTTGCGTACGCGGCCGGGCGCGCCTTCGGGATAGCGCCATTTCAGACCGGCCCGCGCCAGCCGGTCGAGCCGCAGTTGCGGGCTTTCGCCGACGCTGATCTCGGACGGGTATTCATAGCGCAGCTCGTCGAGCGAGAACCGGCATTTTTCCGCGATCTCTCCGGCGCGGTGCACTGAGTCGGCATGGTCGCGGAACAGGCGCAGCATCTCGGCCTCCGACCGCATGCGGCGCTCGGCGTTGGATTGGGCCCTGTCCCCGATCTCGTCTATGCGCAGCCCCTCGCGGATACAGGTCAGAATATCGGCCAGTTGCCGGCGCGTCCGGTCATGCATCACCGGACAGGCAGAGGCGACAGGTGGCAAATTCAGCGCAGCCGCC
>JBFFQS010000083.1:0-9818 GCA_041573315.1 Amylibacter sp.
GTAGGACTTGCGTTCGTCTTGGCCGATGCGGCTTTCGATGGTCCGCGCTAGGCGGGTAAGAACATTGGCCATGTATTACAACCTGACTGGGATGCCTGCGGCATGCATGTATTCCTTGGCTTCTTTTATCGTGTATTCGCCAAAATGGAAGATAGAGGCGGCCAAAACTGCGGAGGCGTGACCTTCTTTCACACCCTCGACCAGATGTTCCAGTGTTCCGACCCCGCCCGAGGCGATGACCGGGATCGAAACCGCATCCGATATCGCTTGTGTCAGCGGCAGGTTGAACCCGGCCTTGGTTCCGTCGCGATCCATCGAGGTCAGCAGAATTTCGCCCGCGCCCTTGGATTCCATCAGCTTGGCAAATTGCAGCGCGTCGACGCCGGTGCTCTTGCTGCCGCCATGGGTGAAGATCTCCCACTTGCCGGGCGACACGGTCTTGGCGTCGATCGCCACAACGATGCACTGACTGCCGAAGCGGTTGGCGCTGTCGGAAACCACGTCCGGATTGGCGACCGCCGCCGAGTTGAACGACACTTTGTCCGCGCCCGCAAGCAGCAGTTTGCGCACGTCTTCGGGTCCGCGCACTCCGCCGCCGATGGTCAGCGGCATGAAGCATTGCTCGGCTGTGCGCCGCGCCACATCGTACATCGTTCCGCGGTTTTCGACGGTCGCGGCGATGTCGAGAAAACACACTTCATCGGCGCCTGCGGCATCATAGGCCTTGGCGCTTTCGACGGGGTCTCCGGCGTCGATAAGATCGACAAAATTCACGCCTTTGACGACGCGGCCGTTCTTGACATCCAGACAGGGGATAACGCGGGTTTTCAACATGCGAGTGTCTTATTGCTGCAACCATGACAATTCAATGGCAATGTGTAGCTTTCCTTTTTGGGTCGGCCCGATATTTTGGATGAACAGGGGGGCAGGGGGTGCCAAAAACAAGCTTTACCATCGTTATCGTCGTGGCTGCGGTCGCTTCGGTCCTGATCATCGCCTCTGGCGTAACGGCCACGCGGTTGTCTGCCGGGTCCTGGCTCGACTACGCTTTCACAGAGGCACAGACCCGCAGCTTCCTCTTCGGTTATTCCTATGGTGATATTGCGCTGCACCGCTGGATGACCACGCATGTATCATTGGCGATGCCGATCGTATTGGCGAGCTTTGCCATCACCATGATCAACCATGCGCTCGACTCGAAAAAACGCAGTATACTGGTGGCGATGGCGATATGGGGGTCTGTCGCGGACTATGGCGAGAATCTGGTGATTGTCTCACTGCTCGATGGCGGTGCGGATTTCTGGCTCAAGTCGGTACTGACGCTCGTGAAGCTGGTGCTCGTGCTGCCGCCGCAAACGGTGGCGCTTTACCTGTTCCTCAAAGAGGCGAAGACTAGGCTTTCAGGAGCCTGACAGCTTCGGCCACATCAATCGCGCCGTCATAGAGCGCCCGTCCCGAAATCGCGCCATCCAGCGGCGCGCCGCAGTTTTTCAGCGCCCGCAGGTCATCCATCGACGAAATGCCGCCGGAGGCGATAACCGGGATGGATACCGCGCGCGCCAGATCGGCTGTTGCCCCGACATTCGGACCCTGCATCGCGCCGTCGCGGTTGATGTCGGTGTATATGATCGCGGCCACACCCGCGTCTTCGAACCGGCGGGCCAGTTCGGTGGCTTCGATGTCTGTTTCAGTGGCCCAACCGCGCGTTGCGACCATGCCGCCACGGGCATCGATGCCGACGGCGACATGGCCGGGGAATTTCTTGGCCGCCTCTTTCACCAGAGCCGGATTTTCAACCGCGACCGTGCCGAGGATCACGCGGTGCAGACCCTTGTCCAGCCAACGCTCGATGGTCGCCAGGTCGCGGATGCCGCCGCCGAGTTGAGCAGGGACCTTCACGGTTTTAAGGATCGCTTCGACCGGAGCCGCGTTGACGGGTTCACCGGCGAATGCGCCATTGAGATCGACGAGGTGTAGCCATTCGCAACCGGCGTCCTCGAAGGCCTTCGCCTGCGCGGCCGGGTCGTCGTTGAACACGGTCGCCTGATCCATTTCACCTTTGTAAAGACGCACGCAGTTGCCGTCCTTGAGGTCGATTGCCGGGTAAAGGATCATTGTCAGACTCGCTTTGATTTCTTTGAGCGCGTCTTAGCCTGATCGGCGGTCCATTGCAAAGTGCTAAAGCTGCAAGGCGCACCCCTTGACGGTCAGGAAGTTCCGGCGCAGGTTGGCCGAACCTGAACCCAAGAGAGTTACATGAGACATTTCCTATCTGCCTGCGCTGTCTTTCTGGCGCCAGTCATCCCGGCGGAAGCGGATGATTTGAACGGCACGTTCCGGACCGAGACCGGCAAGGCCGGCGGAGTGTTGCATGTGGTGTTCGGCGCCTGCGAGGACGACCCCGGCAAGACCTGCGGCATCATCAAGGCCGCCTATGATGAGTCCAATGCTCCACGCGAAGACTATCCGCATCTGGAAAGGCGCGTCGTCTGGGACATGCAGCACGACGGGCGGGGAAGATACAGCGGCGGACGGATGTGGGCGCACGAGGCGAACAAGGTTATGAAGTCCGAATTGCTGCATCGCGGCGATGTCCTGCGCGTGTCAGGTTGCGTCGGACCTGTTTGCCGTTCGGAATTCTGGACCAAGATGGACTAGAATTCCGGTTGCCGTCAGGGTGCCCAGCGCAGGAAGTTCGCGATCAGCCGCAGCCCCGTTTTCTGGCTCTTTTCCGGGTGAAACTGCGTACCCACCATGTTGTCGCGTCCGACCGCAGCCGTAATCGGCCCGCCATAGTCCACAGTGGCCAACAGGTGATCAGGGTTTTCCGGCATCAGGTGGTAGGAATGCACAAAATAGGCGTGGTCGCCGGATGCAATACCGTCGAATACAGGGTGATCGGTGCGGAGTTGCAGCTCGTTCCAGCCCATGTGCGGGATTTTCAGGGATTTGTCAGCGGGTTCCAGCTTGACCACATCGCCCTTGATCCAGTCGAACCCCGGATGAACGCCGTGTTCCAGCCCGCGTGTCGCCATCAGTTGCATGCCGACGCAGATGCCCAGAAACGGCGTGCCGGTTCGGACCTTTTCCTCGATCGCGCCGAACAGCCCGCCGATCGCGCCCAGATTGTGGCGGCAGTCGCCGAAGGCTCCTACGCCGGGCAGGACGATACGGTCGCCGCGGCGCACGACATCGGGATCGGACGAGACGATAACCGCGCCCGAGCCGACCTCTGCCGCCATGCGCTGAAAGCTCTTTTCCGCCGACCTGAGGTTGCCCGAGTTGTAATCGACTATAACCGTGGTCATTCGGACAGCGTGCCCTTGGTGGACGGGATATCACCGGATTTGCGCGGGTCGGTTTCCAGCGCGGCGCGCAAGGATTGCGCGACCGCCTTGAAGGCCGCCTCGGCGATGTGGTGGCTGTTGAACCCGGCGAGGCATTCGACGTGCAGCGTCAGCCCGCCCTGCATGGCGAGCGCGATGAAAAATTCCTGCACCAGCTGGGTGTCGAAGGTGCCGATCTTTTCAGTCGGCATATCGACATTCCACACCAGATAGGGCCGGCCCGAGATATCCAGCGCGGCGCGCACCAGCGCGTCGTCCATCGGCAGCAGGCAGGAGCCATACCGCCGGATGCCGCGCTTGTCGCCAACCGCCTGAGCGATCGCCTTGCCGAGCGCGATGCCCACGTCCTCGACGGTGTGGTGGTCGTCGATGTGCAGATCACCGTCCGCGCGCACGGTCATGTCGATCAGGGCGTGGCGCGACAACTGGTCCAGCATGTGGTCGAAGAACCCCACGCCGGTCCGGTTGTCGTATTTGCCGGTGCCGTCGAGATTGATCTCGACGCTGATCTTGGTCTCCGCTGTGTCGCGGCTTACTTTCGCTGTGCGCATTCTGGATGTCCGAATTTTCTGACAGAATTGAGGCCCTTATAGGGCCAGCTTGCGCCGCTTCCAAGAGGATATATACCCCCCGCAAACGCCTGTTGCCGCGCCACGTCAGTCGAAGCGGTCGACGGCCAGGCCGGATAATTCGGTGTTCGGGCTGCGGTTCTGCACTATCTGAGCGGTCAGAAGCCCCAGTTTCGGCCCGATGGTCAGGCCAAGATGCTGTGAACCGAAGGCGAAAATGACGTTCGGGTTGGACTTGGTCCTGCCCAGCATCGGCAGGCTGTCGGGGGTTGAGGGGCGGTGGCCCATCCATGTTTCCTCCGTGTCCCAGGTCAGCGACGGATAGAGCCGCCGAACCGCGTCGCGCTGCAACTCGAACGGACGCGTCGAGGGGCGTGAATCCAGCGGTGCGAACTCGGTCGTTCCGGCGATCCGAATGCCGGGGGTCATCGGCGTCATCACGGATTTGGCGTCCGTCATCATGTAAGGGATCGGTGGCGTGAAGCTCGGCGATTTAAGCATGAGGTGATAGCCGCGCTCGCCTTCCAGCGGGACCTTATGGCCAAAGCTGTCGGTCAGCGATCTGGACCATGCGCCAGCCGCTATCACGATCGTGTCGGCCGTCAACACGGTGCCGTCCTGCAGGATGACGTTCTGGCCGTCGATCGCCTTTGCCGCGCCTTCAAGTAATTGACCGCCGTTGGCCTCGAAATGGGCCGTAAGAGCCTGAATATAGGCGGCCGGATCGGAAATGTAGCCATTGTCCTTGTAGCGTGCGCCGAACTGGTAGGCGTCGCCAAGGGCGGGATCGATTTCCTTGAGTTCCGGCAGGTTCAGATGGTCCGGAATTACGCCCAGTTCCGCCAGCAGGCTGTTGGAAAACCTGTTGGAGTCGTAATTCTTCTTGCGCGGGTATAAATAGGTCAAGGTACCGGAAGTTATATATTTTTCCGCAGGTGTCCCCTTGACGAGGGCCAAATGCTGCTCGACCGTGTCATGCGCCAGCATTTCGAGTGACCGCGTGATCCTACGCACGCGGGAAGGTGTCGCGTTGCGCAGAAAAGACAGGCCAAAGGGCAGGAATTTCGGCAGGTAGGACCAGCGCAGGTTCAGCGGGCTCTTTCGGGAAAACAGGTATTTCGGCAGCTTTGGCAGGATGTCGGGCTCCAGTGCCGGCACGATCGCCGCGCGGGCCAGCAAACCGGCGTTGCCGTAGGAGGCCTGCGCCGTATCCCCCGGTTTCACCCGGTCCAGAATCGTCACGGACGCACCCGACCGACGGAGGTTCTCCGCGATGCAAACGCCGGTAAATCCCGCGCCGATAACGATGACTGACTGGGGCATTCAGGTAGTCTCCAACTCCGCTGTCGCTGGAATCGGAATGCCCCTGCGCAAGTTCAATGTAAAGACTTATTTGGAGAGCCTGGCCTGCACCCGTTGCCGCGCCAGACCGCTGTCGCGGTCGTTGATGCCGAGCAGGGATACCACAAGCCGCATGAAGCCGTCTTCGTCATGGTCGCGGCGGTCATCGGCGAGGACCACGGACCACAGCGCCTCGACCACGGTTTCACGGTGCTCGTAGGGTACGGTTTCCTTGACCACGCGGGTGAAGCGCACGGTGTCGGGAGCCCGGGATTCAAGGTCTTCGGCCTCTGATCGCAGGGCGGCTGCGTCGGACTCTGAAAGACCATAGCGTTCCATCAGCAGCCGCAGGATTACCTGCCGCTCGGCTTGGGCGTAATCGTGATCGGCGCGGGCGACGCGGACCAGCAGGGCGGTCAGCGCCAGACGGGCATCGTCGTTGGTCAGACGGTCGGGTGCGGGCGCACGAAAGGCTGCGAGGATATCGGAAAGCATGGCCTAAAAGTAGGGCGAAAGCGCAGGCGATGCAACTGGAGTCACGCAGGTGTTAACCGGCCCGATTTTCGCCGAAACAATGGTATGAAATCCGTATGACATGCGTATGACATGCGTATGACAAATGTATGCCACCGGTGCGAAAAGCCGCCTGTACCGGCGGTCCGGTCAGACCTCCCGCCAGAAGGCGGGCGAGAACAGGACGAAGACGGTCAGCATCTCCAGCCGCCCTATGAACATGCCGAACACCAGCAGGATTTTTTCCGGATCATCCAGAGACGCGAAATTGCCGGCCGGCCCGATAACCGATCCGACGCCCGGCCCGACATTTGCCAGCGACGTCAGCGCGCCGCTGACGGCAGAGGTGAAATCCATGCCGAACATACCCAGCGCCAGCGCGAGGATCAGGAAGGTGGCGAAATAGAAGGTGAAGAACGAAATCACGCCGGACAGCACGCCTTCGGAAACGGGGCGGCCCTCGTATTTCAGAATGAAGACCGAGCGGGGATAGTGCAGGCGCTTGACCTGCAACACCGCGCTGCGGAGCGCGATGATCCAGCGCATGGCCTTGGCCCCGCCCGCGGTCGAGCCGGTGCAGCCGCCGACCGCCGTAAGCACGACAAAGGCGCAGACCGCGAGCGGCCCCCATGTGGTGTAGTCCTCGGTCGCGTAGCCGGTCGTGCTGACCACGGAAATGACGTTGAAGGCCACGAGCCGCAGCGACGGCAGCAAGGCGATGCCGTCGGCCCATGACAGCCATGCGGTGAGCGACAGGATGACGACGGTCAGGCTGACCAGCATGGCCTTGACCTGCTTGCTGCGAAACACCTGCCTGTTACCGGCGCGGATGTACCATACGAAGGGCAGCGCGCCGAGCAGCATGAACAAGGTCGCCGACCATTGCAGGAAGCTGCTTTCGAAGTGCCCGAAAGAAGCGTCGTAGTTCGAATATCCGCCGGTGGACAGGGTCGTCATGGCATGGGTGATCGCATCGAAAAAGTCCATTCCGCCCGCCAGATAGGTCAGGCAGCACAGCGCGATCAGGCCCAGGTAGATGAACAGCGTGGCCGCGGCAATCTTGTTGACGCTGGTCAGGACCTTTTCTTCGCGTTCCGAACTTTCGGTCTGGAACAGCTGCATGCCGCCCACTTTCAGGATCGGCAGGAGCGCTATGCCGGTCACGATAAAGCCGACGCCGCCGAGCGCCTGCAACAACGCCCGCCACAGCAGTATTCCGTGTTCGGTCTGGTCGAGCCCGCTCATCACGGTCGAACCGGTCGTGGTGACGCCGGACATCGCCTCGAAGATGGCGTCCACCGGCGACATCGAGGCGAAATACAACGGCAGAGCGCCCCCGAGCGCCGCGCTGAGCCAGACAGAGGTCGTCAAAAGATAGGCGTGCAGGCGACGCATCCCGTCGAAAGACGAATAGGACGCAATCATCAGCAGCAGGCCGAATGTGCCGGTCAGCATGCCCGCCTCGCCGAATATTGCCGCGGTGTTTGGGAAGAAAAGAGCGTCCAGCCCCATGAGGAACGCCAGAAAGAACAGAACGACACCGTTGACGAAAACAATAAGGTTCATAGGCACTTATCCGTTGCCTGGCACTGGAAGGTCCAGTTTTGGTTCCCTTCGCCAGCCGCTCTGGTCCGTGATTTTTCTGGGACTCTGACAGTATTGGGCGGGAACTGCAATGGCGGGTTTGATTTGAGCGCAGGCCAGCGCGTTGCGGCGCGGGTCCGGATGCGGGAGCAGGGCTGGCGGTCTTGCCCCGCGGTTGCGCCGGTTCGCTCAAAGGCGGCAGGCAGGCCTGAGCCTGTCCGGCCAGTGCGGACAGCCGTCAGACCAGCCGGCTTTGCTCCAGCGCCGCGCGGACGAAATCCCTGAACAGCGGGTGCGGTTCGAACGGTTTGGATTTCAGTTCCGGGTGGAACTGGACGCCGATGTACCAGGGGTGGTCCTTGAACTCGACGATTTCGGGCAGTCGGCCGTCCGGCGACATGCCGGAAAAGATCAACCCGCATTTTTCCAGCTGATCGCGGTATTTCGTGTCAACCTCGTAGCGGTGACGGTGACGTTCCGAGATTGCCGTCGTGCCGTAGATCTTGGCGACCATGCTGCCCTCTTTCAGGGTAGCGTTATAGGCGCCGAGGCGCATGGTGCCGCCCTTGTCGTCGCTCACCGCACGCTTGACGGTGCGGTTTCCCTCGACCCATTCCTTCAGGTGATAGACCACCGGGGTGAAGCGTTTCTGGCCGGCCTCGTGGTCGAATTCCTCGGATCCGGCATCGTTGATGCGGGCCAGGTTGCGGGCAGCTTCGATAACCGCCATCTGCATTCCGAGGCAGATGCCCAGATAAGGCACCTTGCGTTCGCGGGCGAACTGCGCCGCCTTCATCTTGCCTTCGGTGCCGCGTTCGCCGAAGCCGCCGGGCACGAGAATCGCGTCGAACGGCTCCAGATAGGCGGCGACATCCGAGTCGTCCTTTTCGAATATCTCGGCGTCGATCCATTCGGCCTTGACCTTGACGCGGTTGAACATGCCGCCGTGGGTCAGCGCCTCGGCGATGGATTTATAGGCGTCTTCGAGCTGGGTGTACTTGCCGACGATGGCGACGTTGACCACGCCCTCGGGGTGGTGGATGCGGTCTGACACGTCCTCCCATGTTTCCAGTTTTGGCCGTGGCGCGGGCTTGATGCCGAAAGCGTCCAGCACGGCCTGATCCATACCCTCGCGGTGATAGGCCAGCGGCGCGTCATAGATAGAAGCAAGGTCCTGCGCCGCGATCACGCTGTCGGGCCGCACATTACAGAACAGCGCCAGCTTGGCGCGTTCCTTTTCGGGGATCGGGCTTTCAGAACGGCAGACCAGAACGTCCGGCGCAATGCCGATGGAGCGCAATTCCTTGACGGAGTGCTGCGTCGGCTTGGTTTTCAACTCGCCGGAGGCCTTGATGAAGGGCAGCAGGGTCAGATGCATGAAGATGCACTCGCCGCGCGGGCGGTCCTGCGAAAACTGGCGGATGGCCTCGAAGAAGGGCAGGCCCTCGATATCGCCGACGGTGCCGCCGATCTCGCAGAGCATGAAATCGACCTCGTCGTCGCCGATGGCGATGAAATCCTTGATCTCGTTGGTGACGTGCGGGATCACCTGAATGGTCTTGCCCAGATAGTCGCCGCGCCGTTCCTTTTCCAGCACTGTCGAATAGACACGGCCGGAAGAGATGGAATCGCTCTGCCGCGCCGCGACGCCTGTAAAGCGTTCGTAATGGCCAAGGTCGAGGTCGGTCTCCGCGCCGTCGTCGGTGACGAACACTTCTCCGTGCTCGAAGGGCGACATCGTGCCCGGATCTACGTTGAGGTATGGGTCCAGCTTGCGCAGACGGACCGAATATCCGCGCGCCTGCAACAAGGCGCCCAGCGCCGCAGAGGCGAGGCCTTTGCCGAGCGAGGAAACAACACCACCAGTAATGAAAACAAAACGCGCCATATTGCCCGGCACCCCCCGTGAATTTTTATTGTTAGAGGCCAGAATCGACCCTGATTTGGCCCAGTATCACGGGATTTGACTTGTATCCGAATTGCTGGATTCTGACAAGACCTCAAACGCTAGATGCTGTGGTTTTTGTGTAAAATGTCACAATAGCTAGCGGTGGGGTCAGCAGGTTACTCGGCTTTCGGCGGAAGGGCCGGGCTGTCGGTCGAAGCCGGCGGCAAAAGATTGCCGTCCAGGCCGGGAACCGTGGGCGCCGGGGCCGTTGCCGGCGCCGTCTCGGTGCCGAGGCGCTCCAGCACCGAATCCTTCTGCGCCTTTTGCGCCGCGATGATGGTCAGCGACAGCGATGTGATCAGGAAACCGACCGCTATGACCCAGGTCGCCTTGGTCAGCGCGTTTGCCGCCGAGCGTCCGGTCATGGCCCCGCCGCCGCCGCCGCCGCCCATGCCAAGACCGCCGCCTTCGGAACGCTGCAATAGAACAACGAGGATCAGCAGCAGGGCGAGTATCAGGTGAACGACTAGGACGACTGTTTGCATAAGTTCGGGCCTTGGCGGATGGTTTCAAGCA
>JBFFQS010000084.1:0-9773 GCA_041573315.1 Amylibacter sp.
AAGACCAATGCAGCCTGCTCAGCTTCGTGGCAGGAAACAGTAGGCGCAAAATAGTGTCGACTTTGGTAAACTATCGGCGGGACACTGTCCCGCCGATCCCCGCCTCCAAACCAGGGAAAGAGACAAAAACCATGAACTTCCTTGTCGTTACCGCAAGCCGTCTGTTCGGCATAGCCTTGCTCGGTCTTTCGATTTTTGTCTCGATTGAAACGATTTCGCGAAAGTTGTTCAACTTTTCTTTCCAGGGCGCAGATGAACTGGGCGGCTATGTTCTTGCTGTCGGTTCCAGCCTCGCTTTCGTAGTCGCGTTGTACGACCGGGCGCATATCCGCATCGACGTAGTGCACCAACATTTCCCGAAACGGCTGCAATCCGTCATGGACTGGCTGTCTATCGTTTCGATCGCCGCACTTGGCCTGTTCATGGTCTATGTCGGACGCATCGTGATCGCAGACACCATGTCCTATGGCAGCACGGCACCGACCCCCTGGGCGACGCCGCTGATCTATCCCCAAGGTGTCTGGTATGCCGCCCTGTGCCTGTTCGCGCTTTGCGCCGTGATATTGGCCCTGCGCGCGACACGACTGGCGATTGCCGGGAAATGGGACGAGATTTCCAAGGATTTCCATCCGAAAGGCGCAAACGAGGAACTGGAAGAAGAGCTGAGCGATCTTGAACGCCGCTAGACTTCACCACTCCGCACCTGCGCACGCACTTATAAACGTAAAGGAATAGAAAATGGGTATCGGCTCGGTTTTTACAGGCTTCTTCGGAATGATGTTCCTGCTTCTGATGAGCTTTCCGATCGCGGTCATCATGGTGATCCTCGGTGTGATTGGCGGCGTCATGCTGTACGGTTGGCCGCTGTTGAACTCCATGGGTCCGGTGATCTGGGGCGTTCAGAACGAGAATATTCTGACCGCCATTCCCCTGTTCGTGCTGCTTGGCGAACTCCTGCTGCGCAGCGGTATCGCCGACCGGATGTACGGCACCTTGGCACTGTGGCTCGGGCGTCTGCCCGGCGGTCTGCTGCACACCAACATCGGCTGCTGTTCGCTGTTCGCGGCAACATCGGGGTCCTCGGTTGCGACGGCGGCGACGGTGGGCACCGTGGCCTTGCCCGCGCTGACCAGCCGGGGTTATTCCCAACGCCGTTCCCTGGGTTCGCTGGCCGCTGGTGGTACGCTCGGCATCCTTATTCCGCCCAGCGTCAATCTGCTGATCTACGGCTCGCTGGCCAATGAATCCATCGGCCGCCTGTTTATCGCCGGCATCGTGCCCGGCGTCGCCCTGACCCTTCTTTTCATGGGCTACATCGTGCTCGAGTCCATCGTCGACCGAGGCTCGCATAACGTTGCAAAGCCCGACAAGGCCCCGCTGAGCGAGCGTATTTCATCCCTGCGCCACCTCGTGCCGCCGATCATTATCTTCGGCATCGTCATGGGCTCGATCTATATGGGGATCGCGACGCCAACGGAATCTGCCGCGCTGGGTGTTGTTACGGCTCTGCTGTTCGCCTGGAAGGAAAGAAAAGTCAGCTTCGAGTTCCTCGACCTGTGTTTCCGCCAGACCGCCAAGACCACCGGTATGATCCTGCTGATCATCACAGCGGCCTTCATGCTGAACGTCACGCTGGCGCTGGGCGGCATCGCGCAGACAATGACCGAGTGGGTTTCGAGCTTTGGCCTGTCGCCGGTCAACTTGCTGCTTGCGCTGATCGTGTTCTACCTGTTCCTGGGCATGTTCATGGACGTGCTGTCGATGCAGGTCCTGACCATCCCCGTTGCTCTGCCAATCGTCACCGCGGTGGGCATCGATCCGATCTGGTTCGGTATCTTCATCGTGCTGATGTGCGAATTGGGTATGATCACGCCGCCCGTGGGCATGAACCTCTATGTCGTGCATGGCGTGCGGCAGGACGGCGGACCCTTCAGCGATGTGGTCTATGGCGCGATCCCCTATGCGCTGATCATGATCCTGTTCACTATTCTGCTGATTTGGGTTCCTGAGATAGTTCTTTGGCTGCCGAACTCGATGATCGGGAACTAGGCGGGATGCAGGACATCTGGAAACTGAGCGCCACCGGCCTCTCCGCGGCGTTCGCGCGTGGAGAGGTTACACCGAGCGAAGCTCTGGCCGCCTATCGCGACCGGATCGCCCGGCTGGACCCGACCCTGAACTGTTACACGGTTCTGTCGGAAGAGGCCGAGGCGCAGGCTGCCGAGAGCACCGCGCGGTACCGCGCCGGAAGGCCCTTGTCGCCGATTGATGGCCTGCCGCTGGCGATCAAGGACAGCCTGAAGGTTGCCGGGATGACCGCCGCCTGGGGCAGCAGTGTCTTTGCCGACGAAGTCTGTGCGGCGGATGAACTGCCGGTCGCGCGTCTGCGCGCCGCGGGCGCCGTGTTACTCGGCAAGACCAACCTGCCGGAATTCGCCGTGGAAGGCTATACCTCCAACCGGCTCTATGGCACTACCGGAAACCCGTGGAATCCCGCGCTGACTTCCGGCGGGTCCAGCGGCGGGTCGGTGTCCGCCGTTGCCGCCGGACTGGCGGCGGCGGCGATCGGCACTGACGGCGGCGGGTCGATCCGGCGGCCCTGTTCGTACACCGGGCTGGTCGGGCTCAAGCCGACCATCGGCCGTGTGCCGAGGGCAAACGGTCTGCCGCAACTTTTGCTGGACTTCGAGGTCGCCGGGCCGGTGGCCCGCACCGTCGACGACGCGCGGCTGCTGTATTCGATACTGGCCGGGCCGGACCGCGCCGACCCCGTATCGCGCGGCGTTTCTACCCAGCCTCCCGCCGGACGCCCGTTGAAAATTCTCTATGTCGAGCAATTCGGCGACCATCCCTGCGCGCCTGAAATCCGACGCTCCGTCCGGGCCGCTGCCGGGCGGTTGCGCCAACTCGGTCATCAAGTGACCGAAGGCGACATGCCCTTTGACATGGAGGCTTTGGGTGAATTCTGGGGACTTATTGCGAAGGTCGGGCTTGCCCGTCTGTGCGACGCCGTGCCCGCGATGCGCGACAAGGCCAGTCCACAGTATCTGGAAATGGCAGCAGAGGGCGCCAAGGTACCGGCCAGCACATTCTGGGCCGGACTGGAAACCATAAAGAAATTCCGTTCAGAAGTGTCGCTGGCCTTTGCCGGCCTGGACCTGATCATGACGCCGTCGTGCGCGGCGCAGCCGTGGCCGGCGGGTCTTGCCTATCCGACCGAGATCGACGGACGGCCTGTCGGCCCGCGCGGCCACGCGATTTATACCGGCTGGGTGAATGCGTGCGGGCATCCGGCCATTGCGGTCCCGTCAGAGCCGGACAGCGACCAGATGCCGGTCGGGTTCCAGCTGGTCGGGGATCTGGGTTCGGAAGAGCAGTTGTTGCAGGTCGCGCAGGCCTTCGCCGCTGCTGGCGGCGATGGCTGGCAGTGGCCGGCAATAGCTGCGGCCTGATCCGTTTACAGCGGGAACTCGACCCGCAATTCCCCGAGGCCTTCGATGCGCGCATAGACCGGAACGCCGCGCTCGATAAACGGCAGACCGTTCACGGAGCCGGTAATAACGTAGTGGCCTGGTTGCAGTCCGCCGCAGTGGTTGCCCAGCTGTCGCGCAATCCCCAGCAGGGTCTTGAAGGCGTCGCCTGCCGGAACCGCGGCGGAGCCGCTCAGGACCGTCTGTGAGCCAAACACCAGTTCGGCATTGACGCTGGACATGTCCAGCGTGTTCCAGTCATCGCAAGGCTCGGCTACTACGAGACCGCCGTTCAACTGGTTGTCGGCAAGCTTTTGTAGCGGAGTTGCGGCATCCAGAACCTCCAGCCGCGTGTCACAGACCTCGATCACCGCGACAGGCGAAACACGCTGGCGCACCAGTTCCTCGAAGTCCGGATCGGCCGGGTCGGGAAGCGGTTGATTGATGCGGAAACCGATTTCCAGTTCAATACCAATCCTGTCAATTTCGGCGCTGGTGAATACAGCCGGTGAGGGCTTGATGCTGCGGCTGTATATAGGTGCAGCGATTTGTTCCTCGACGCCGGGTTTGCGTGCCGTCTTGAAACCGCCGACCGGTCCCAGCGTTTCGGTAACGAGCGTCTGTACGCGATAAGCGGCCTGCGCGGTTGCCGGGAAACCGTCAAGTTCTTCGGGTGTAATTCCCGGCGCCCCTTGACGAACGGCGAGCAATCGCTCCGCCAAAGCCTCTGGCGTTCCTAATTTTTTTGGCATTCGGGTTCTCTCTCTTAAGTTCGGGAATCAGGTTGATTCTATTCCAGTTGCACTATATAATTAATTATAAATGTATCAAACATATGATTAGAAATGAATTAATTCTATTCAAAGTGTGCATTCGGTGCTGTATTAGAGCGAAAGCCTGTTGCCTAATCTTTCGGTAACGCCTATCCGACTGTACACAGGAACTCGGAGCGGGAGGAATTGAAGTGGCTTTACAAAACGCCAAGTCGTTGAAGCAGCGCAACCTGTTGGGGTCTCCGCAGGCCCGCAAGGTCGCGTTGACCCGTCAACCACTGAATGCGCAGGTTGCAGAGAGGCTGCGAACCATGATCGTCAATGGCGAGATGGAGGTCGGCAAAAAGATCCCGTTCACCGAGATTGCGGAAAAGCTGGGCGTCTCGCTGACGCCGCTGCGCGAAGCGATCAAGGTTCTGGCCGAGGAGCAGCTTGTCGAACTGACCCCGAACCGCGGCGCGCGGGTCCTGCCGGTGTCGGTGGAAGAGACGGTGGCGCTGTTCGAGGTTATTGCCGAACTGGAAGCGCTTGCCGCAAAGCTGGCAGCGGAGCGGATGACAGGGGATGAGCGCGCCGATCTGGAGGCTATGCACGCCGAGATGCGCGAGTACTTCGAGACCGGAAACCGCGAAGCCTATTTCGAGATGAACAGCCGGATTCATGCGGCGATCGTCGCGTATTCCCACAATCCTGTGTTGCTTCACACCCATCAGAAGATGACCGTCCGTGTTGCCCGGGTACGGTTTATCGCCGTGCATCAGAACCAGCGCTGGGAGCAGGCGATGCAGGAACACGAAGATGTCATGCAGGCATTCCGGGACCATGACGGAAACAAGGCCGCCGATATATGGCGCAAGCATCTTCAGGAATCCGGTCGGGTAACGATCGAAATTCTGGAAGCAAAGGAACAACAGGAACAAGAGGCCGGCGCCGTCACGGGCTGAGATCCGGTCTCCGAAGGATTTCAAGGAAAGGATAACCATGCCTGATTACGATCTGGCGATCAAAGGCGGCACGGTGGTGACTGCCGCGGATCAGTACCGCGCCGATATCGGCGTCAGGAACGGCAAAATCGTTGAAATCAGCGAAGCCATCAAGGGCGCAAAGCAGGAAATAGACGCCAGCGGCCTGCTGGTTCTGCCGGGCGGTATAGATGGCCATGTGCATCTGGCGCAGCCAACAGCCGATACCACGGTCATGGCCGACGATTTCGAAAGCGGAACGCGCGCCGCCGCTGCCGGAGGGAACACGACGGTTCTGCCATTCGCATTGCAGATCAAGGGTAAATCCCTGCGCGCCTGTGTCGAGGATTACCACAAGGAAGCCGACGGCAATTGTTATACAGACACGTCTTTCCACCTGATTGTTTCCGACCCGACGCCACAGGTGCTGGGGCAAGAGCTGCCGGCGCTGGTCAAGGACGGCTACACGTCCTTCAAAGTCTTCATGACCTATGACGACCTCGTTCTTTCGGACCGGGAACTGCTGGACGTGTTCCAGGTCGCCAAGGAAGAAAATGCTCTGGTGATGGTCCACGCCGAAGGCCATGACGCGATCAAGTTCATGACCCGCAAACTGGAAGCCGCAGGCAAGACCGCACCCTATTACCACGGAAAATCCCATTCCAGGATCGCGGAGCGCGAAGCGACGCATCGTGCCGTCAGCCATGCCGAACTGGTCGATGTGCCGATTGTCATCGTCCATGTTTCGGGCCGTGACGCAATGGAACAGGTGCAATGGGCGCGCAAGCGGGGCCTGAAGGTCTATGCCGAGACCTGTCCGCAATACATCACGCTGGTCGAAGATGACATGAAGGGGCTGAACATGGATTTCGAGGGGGCGAAATACGTCTGCTCGCCGCCGCCCCGGGACCACGACAGCCACGAAGCGATCTGGGAAGGCATCCGCGACGGGACTTTCGACATATTCTCATCCGACCACTGCCCGTTCCTGTATCAAGGCTCGGGCAACACCGGCAAGGACAACCCCAAGGCGCGGACCTCTTTCAAATGGGTGCCGAACGGCATCCCCGGTATTGAAACCCGCCTGCCGATCCTGTTTTCCGAGGGCGTATCAAAGGGACGGATCTCGATTCAGAAGTTCGTCGATCTGACCGCGACGAGACAGGCGAAGCTCTATGGGATGTATCCGCAAAAGGGTACCATCGCGATCGGCAGTGACGCCGACTTCGCGCTGTGGAATCCCGAAATGCGCAAGACGATCTCGCAGGATATTTTGCATCACGGCTCCGACTACACACCATACGAGGGGTTCGAGGTCACCGGTTGGCCGGTCCAGACTATTCTGCGCGGCAAGGTGATCGCGGATAACGGACAGATTGTCGGGGAAAAAGGCTACGGAGCCTATCTGTCGCGCGGATTTTCCGACGCTTTCTGACATTTTAAAAAAGGCGGGTGCCGGAGCGCCCGCCAGTTCAGGGAGAAGTGCGCCACACCGATGCGGTGTGGCCATTGGGTCAAATCGTCTGCTTCAGGTGGCGCAACGCTGCCTGCACGCCGCCTTCCTGATGCGGAACACCTGCCATCGACAGACCCATTTCCACGCCGGAAAGCGTCGCGCCCAGCATGAGATCGTTGAAATCACCCAGATGCCCGATGCGGAAGACGCGGTCTTTCAGCCGGCCGAGGCCGTTGCCGAGGGACATGTTCAGGCGCTCATGGATGACCTTGCGCAAAGCGTCCGCCGAATGGCCGTCGGGCATCATCACAGCGGTAAGCACGCCGGAATAGTGATCCGGATTGCGGCACAGGGTTTCCAGCCCCCAGGCCTGAACCGCTGTGCGGGTCGCCTCGCCATGGCGCTTGTGACGGGCAAAGACATTGTCCAGCCCTTCCTCGTGCAGCATCTTGACCGCTTCGACCAGGCCGTACAGCAGGTTTGTCGCCGGCGTGTAAGGGAAGAAGCCGGTTTCGTTCGGCGCCATCATCTCTGACCAGTCCCAGTAGGACCGTTTGAGACCAGCGGACTTCGAGGCTTCGATCGCCTTGTCGCTGATCGCATTGAACGACAGTCCGGGCGGCAGCATTAAACCTTTTTGCGATCCGCCAACGGTCACGTCTACGCCCCAGTCGTCGTGCCGGTACTCGATGGAAGCCAGCGAAGAAATGGTGTCGACCATGAAGAGAGCGGGGTGGTTCGTTTCGTCGATGGCGCCGCGTACCTTGGCGATCTCGGAGACGCATCCGGTCGAGGTTTCGTTATGCACGACGCAGACCGCCTTGATCGCGTGCGCCTTGTCCTTGGCAAGGTGGTCGCGGATCGCATCGACATCGGCGCCAACGCGCCAGTCAGTGTCGATCACCTCCGGTTCCAGCCCGAGTTTCCGGGCCAGCTTTTGCCACATCATCGCGAAGTTGCCGGTCTCGCACATCAGCACCTTGTCGCCGGGGGAAAGCGTGTTGGCCAATGCGGCCTCCCATGCGCCGGTTCCGGAGGCCGGATAGATGATGACCGGGTTCGAGGTTTTGAAGATCGTCTTCATTCCGTCGATGGCGGAATGGCCCAGTTCCCCGAATTCGGGGCTTCTGTGATCCATTGTCTGGTTGTCGATGGCCCGCAATACACGGTCCGGAACGCTCGATGGTCCGGGGATTTGTAAAAAATGGCGTCCTGCTTTGCGCATGGTGATTCCTTTCAGTTGACGTCTTGAATTACCTATTACATTATTTATTTTAAATAATGAATGCAATTCTGCGCGGAGCAGCGTTTTTTTTGCCAGCGGCAAGACGCGACATTTTCGGGCCGGAGAAGGATTTTACCGAACAGCGCGCAACAATTGGGTTAGAACGGTCCGTAAGCCGGACATTACATTAAGGACTGACAGATTTGGAAAGCCAGAACGCTCAGAACTCGATAGAGAGGAAATCCCTGCACGAGGAGCTTGCGGACATCCTGCGCGAGATGATCGTCGATTGCCAACTGCCGCCGGGCGAGCGGATCAACGAAAAGCAGCTGACGCAGCAATTCGGCGTGTCCCGGACGCCACTGCGCGAAGCGCTGAAGGTCCTTTCAAACGAAGGCCTGATACAGCTGAACGTAAATCGGGGCGCGATAGTGGCGCCCGTGACTTTGTCTGACTTGCAGGAGGTATTTCCGGTCTTGGCCGCGTTGGAAGGCGTGGCGGGGGAGCTTGCCTGCGAGAAGATCACCGATGAGGAGCTTCAGGCTATTCGTCGCGCGCATGCGCTGATGGAGAAGGCCTATCGTGACGGCGACCTGAATACCTATTTCAAATACAATCAGGATATCCATGCCCGCATTCTTGCCGCTGCCGATAACCCGACTTTGAACACGCATCACCGCACGCTCTATGGGCGCGTCAAGCGTGCCCGGTTCCTGGCGAACTTGTCGGATGAGCGCTGGAAGTCGGCCATGAAGGAACACGCCGAAATCCTGTCGGCGCTGGACGCCAGGGATGGTGTGAAACTGTCCGCCATCCTGCGCCGCCATCTGGCCGGAAAGCTCTCGGCGCTGACAGAGGCCTTGCAGGAAACGCGGTGACCGGCGGGGTAACGCCGGAGCGTGACGCTGCCTGAAACTAGTTCACCGCTATCGTCGTCCACATCCCGCCCAAGCCGTGGCCCAAGCCAGCGGCCATGTCCATTTCAGGTTTGTCCCAAAGTGATACCTTTGCGACAGCGTCTGCGAATACGGGCACCGCTGTCAGCAGGGGAAGGGCGGTTGCGGCGAGTATCACTGATCTTCTGGATACAGGCATGACAGAATTCTCCTCTGGTCGCTGCAACTGAGCGCTGGACCTGTGGACAGCACGGCGCATTAATGCAGATCAACCTCGCCGCAGCGCGGTCCCTAGTTCGTGCCGATCGGCGGATTGTCGCGGATGTTCTTGGAGGCTGGCGGAAAACGTCCGATAGTGCGGCCAGACGCCCATAGTCGAAAATCTGGTCATGGACTAGATTGGGTGCGATGCTTGCAGGCGGAACGGGCTTGACGCCGGTGACTCAGCAAATTTCGTAACCGCAGAGATGCCGGTTCCGTACTTTCAGGAGGAGATTATTATGAAAATCGGCTTTATCGGTCTGGGCAACATGGGCGCTCCGATGGCGGCCAATCTGGCAGCCGCCGGACATGACGTGACCGGGTTCGACGTCGCCGGCACCACAGCGCGCGGCGTAACGGTTGCCGCCAGTGCCAAGGAAGCGGTGGCGGGCGCCGAAGCGGTGATCACCATGCTGCCGAATGGCGGGATTCTGCGGTCGGTATATTCCGGGATCGTCGACCACGGTGCAGAGGGCGCGGTCTTTGTGGATTGCTCGACCGTGGATGTGGTCAGCGCGCGGGCGGCGGCGGAGCTTGCGGTGTCAAAGGGGCTGCTCGCCATCGATGCGCCGGTGTCGGGCGGCGTTGGTGGCGCCGAGGCAGGCACGCTGACATTCATGGCCGGCGGGTCCGCTGAAGCCTTTTCCAAAGCCGAACCGCTGTTCGAGATCATGGGGCAGAAGGCTGTGCATTGCGGAGCATCGGGCGCCGGACAGGCGGCTAAGATATG
>JBFFQS010000085.1:0-9763 GCA_041573315.1 Amylibacter sp.
CGGCACCTTCATGATCGAGAATATCGTGCCGACAGACAGGTTCACATCCAGGTTCGACGACCCGTCCAGCGGATCGAAATACAGCACGTAATCCCCAGATTCGACCTCGTCCTTGGCCCAGATCACCTCGTCGACCTCCTCAGAGACCAGCGCCGCCAGCCGCGGGCTGTTCGAGCAAATGCGGATGAAGGCGTCGTTGGCGATTACGTCGAGCTGTTTCTGGGTCTCGCCCTGCACATTGGTGCTTTCGGTCGCGCCCAGCTTGCCTTCGAAGGCGCCGTTGCGGATCTGCTCGGCGATGACCCGGCAGGCGCTGGCGACATCCTCCAGCAGAAACACCAGATCGGAATCAATCTGCCCTTTGTTCCGACTCAGGGTCAGAAAGCGGCGCAAGGTCGTCACGTTGGTCATGAAAATCTCCGGTTTTCCAGCATCAGGTCTGGAGTGTCGCCTGTACCGCACGCTTCCATGCAGCATATTTCCGGTCCCGCGTCCCGGCATCCATCGCCGGTGCAAAAGTCCGTTCCAACACCCAGTTGGCCGCAAAGCCCTCGCGATCAGGATAGAGCCCCGCGCGCATGCCCGCAAGCCAGGCCGCGCCCAGTGCGGTCGTTTCGCGCACTTTCGGCCGGTCAACCGGCGCGCCGATGATGTCGGACAGGAACTGCATGGCCCAGTCACTGGCGGACATCCCACCATCGACGCGCAATGTCGCGCCCCCACCGGCTGAATGCCAGTCGGACTGCATCGCTTCCAGCAAGTCGCGGGTCTGAAAACCGACGCTTTCCAAGGCTGCTCTGGCAAATTCCGCAGGCCCGGAATTACGTGTCAGACCATAGATCGCGCCCCGACATTCCGCATTCCAGTAAGGAGCGCCGAGGCCGGTGAAAGCCGGAACCAGAATAACATTCTGGTTGGGATCGGCCTGCTCGGCGAGAGGTTGCGTATCAACGGCGCTGCGAATGATCTTCAACCCATCGCGCAGCCACTGCACGACGGCTCCGGCGATGAAAATCGACCCTTCCAACGCGTAGGTCGGCTTACCGTCGAACTGATAGGCAATCGTCGTCAGCAGCCGGGTTTTGGAGGTCACCGGCGTGTCGCCGGTGTTTAAAAGGGCAAAACAACCGGTACCATAGGTGGATTTCAGCATGCCGGGCTTGAAACACGCCTGCCCGACAGTCGCCGCCTGCTGATCCCCCGCAACGCCCAGAATTGGCAGTGGCGCGCCGAACAGGTCCGGCAGCGTCATCCCGAAATCCGCGGCACAATCCTTGACCTCGGGCAGCATCTGCACGGGAATATCGAACAGGCCGCAGATCGTACTGCTCCAACACCCCTTATGGATATCATACAAAAGCGTTCGCGCGGCATTGGTGGCGTCGGTCAAATGGGCCTCGCCGCCGGTCAGCTTCCAGATCAGGAACGTGTCCACGGTGCCAAAAAGCAGTTCGCCCTTTTTGGCGCGCGCCCGCGCACCTTCGACGTTGTCCAGAATCCACTTCAGCTTGGTGCCCGAGAAATACGGATCGGCCAGCAGACCGGTTTTAGCGGTAATCGCCTCCGCATGGCCCTGTTCGCGCAGTTCGCGGCAAAACTCCGACGTGCGGCGGTCCTGCCAGACGATCGCCCTGTGGATCGGTTCGCCTGTAGCCTTATCCCAGACAAGAGTGGTTTCGCGCTGGTTGGTGATCCCGATCGCGGCAATATCCGTGGCAGTCAGCCCGGCCCGCCCGATCGCGGCACGGCAGGTCTCGATCGTGGTGTTCCACAAGTCCTTGGGGTCATGCTCGACCCAACCGCTGTCAGGAAAGTGCTGAGGACACTCTTCCTGTGCGGAAGCCATGATTCGCATGGTCTTGTCAAAAATGATGGCTCGGGTGGACGTCGTGCCCTGATCGATTGCAAGGATATGGCGCATTGTTCTGCTCTCGTTCACAAGTTGGAATCGTTTCTGCCGGTCAGGTTACAACGGCGATGCGCCGTTGTCCCGATCAACGGGTTACTTTCAGGCCCTGACACGATCAGGTCTCGATTTGTCACCCGATATCTGCCGCGACGCCATATAGGCGGCCAGCGCTTCTATCTGCGCCCCGCTCAGGCGCAGTCCGAGTTTCGACCGCCGCCAAACCACATCCTCGGCAGCTCGCGCGAATTCCTTGTCCATCAGCCAATCGACTTCTTTCGCCGTCAGCGTCGCTCCGAAATCCTGGCCCAAATCATCGGCAGAACCTGCCCCGCCGATCATATTCCACGCATCCGTTCCATAGGCCTTTATCAGGCGTCTGGCCCAGAAATCGTCAAGAAAAGGGAATTCCGCCTTCAACTTTTCAATCAGGTGAAGGACGCCTGAAACCGGAAAATCGCCTCCCGGCAGGGCAACACCAGCGGTCCAGTCACCAGACGTACCGGGAAAGAAAGGCGCGATCTTGGCCAGCGCATGCTCGGCCAGCTTGCGATAGGTCGTGATCTTGCCACCAAACACGTTCAGCAGCGGCGCGCCTCCGGTCTGATCAACTTTCAGCACGTAGTCCCGCGTCGCCGCCGTCGCAGATTTGGCTCCGTCGTTGTACAGCGGCCGGACACCGGAGTAGGTCCAGACGATATCGTCCTGCGTGATCGGCTTCTCGAAATAATTCGATGCAAAGCGGCACAGATAGGCGGCCTCTTCCGGCGTGCACTTCGGTTTGACCGACGGGTCAGGGTGATCCGCGTCCGTCGTTCCGATCAGGGTGAAATCGCTTTCGTAGGGAATGGCGAAAATGATCCGGCCGTCCTCGCCCTGAAAGAAATAGCATTTGTCATGGTCGTAAAGCTTCTTGGTGACGATATGGCTGCCGCGCACCAGCCGCACGCCCTCGCTCGCATTGATCCGCGCGGTGTTGCGGATGATGTCCTCGACCCACGGGCCACCCGCGTTGACCAGCATTTTCGCCCAAGTCGCAGCGGTTTGTCCGGTGGCGCGGTCCTCAGTCGTGACCTTCCACAGATCACCGTCGCGTTCCGCCGAAACAACCTTGGTTTGCGTCAGAATTTTCGCACCCCGGTCCTGCGCGTCGCGGGCGTTAAGCGCGACAAGGCGGGCATCCTCGATCCAACAGTCCGAATACTCGAAAGCCTTTTCGAAACGGTCCTGCAACGGCGCGCCGACCGGGTCGGTCTTCAGGTCTACGGTGGTGGTGCCGGGCAAGAACTTGCGCCCGCCGAGGTTGTCATAGAGGAACAGACCAAAGCGGATCAGCCAGGCGGGCCGCCTGCCCCTCATCCACGGCATCACGACGTTCAGGATACGCGATGTCGGGGTTTGGCCCTCAAAGCGCATGTCCTTGTGATAGGGCAGCACGAACCGCATCGGCCAACTGATATGAGGCATGGCTTGCAGTAAGGTTTCGCGCTCTTTCAGGGCCTCGCGCACCAACCGCACCTCAAAGTACTCCAGATAACGCAGACCGCCATGGAACAGTTTCGTAGAAGCGGAAGATGTTGCCGAAGCCAGATCGTTCATTTCCGCCAGCGTGACAGACACACCCCGGCCCGCAGCGTCGCGGGCTATCCCACAGCCGTTGATACCGCCGCCAATGATAAACAGATCGACCGGGCCTTGGGGTTCAGTCTGGGACGCCAATTCTTGCTCCAGCGGTTGGTTGCATTGATTGAGTGCTGTATACGCCAGACCCACAGAAAAGAAAACGAAAATGTTCGTTTGCATTCGGTTTGTAGCCGTTTTTTAGGGTATCCGCCATGTAATTTCCAGAGTATACGAACATAAACCAACAAATAGCGCTAATGGAGCAGCAATGTCGCAGTCGTTCCGGCAACCCGAAATTCTCGAAATCGCCCGACGCGAAGGAAAGGTCACGGTCGAAAGTCTGGCCGAACGATTCGGCGTCACCCTGCAAACCATCCGGCGCGATCTGACCGAACTGGCGGACGCGGGGCGTCTGGAGCGGGTCCACGGCGGCGCGATCCCGCCCTCCGGCACCTCGAACATAGGGTACGAGGACCGCCGAGGCCTGAACGCCGAGGCCAAACACGCCATTGCTCGTGCCTGCGCCGAAGCGATCCCCGAAGATGCCTCCGTCTTTCTGAACATCGGCACCAGCACAGAGGCGGTCGCGGGCGAGCTTCTGCGCCATCGCAACCTCTTGGTGGTAACCAACAACATGAACGTGGCGAATATACTGGCGCAAAATCCGGACTGCGAGGTCATCGTCACGGGCGGTACGTTGCGCCGTTCCGACGGTGGTCTGGTTGGCAGCCTGACAGTTCAGACCATCCGGCAGTTCAAGTTCGATGTGGCTGTCATCGGCTGTTCGGCGCTGGATCAGGACGGCGACATACTGGATTACGACATTCAGGAAGTCGGCGTCAGCCAGACTATCATTCAGCAGTCGCGAAAAACCTTGCTGGTCGCCGACCACTCGAAATTCCAGCGTAGCGCGCCTGCCCGCATCGCGTCGCTGGCCGATATCGAGACATTCTTTACCGACCGACCGCTGCCAGCCGACCTGGCGAGCCGGTGCCGGGAGTGGGGAACCGGGGTGGTCACGGTCCCTTCGGCGGCGTAATATCCTGCATCCTCGGAAAACAATCGGCAGCAACGAGACCGCCGGCGTCGCGCACGGCCGGTCGAGCACGCCCCTTGCCGATCAGACAGCCAATTAGCTCAGGTTTCATTCAAACGCGCCCGACATCGGATCATTCGCAGCAAGGGCCGGAGCAGGCTCCGCGCCGGCTGCGTCCATCAGGTAGCCGTAAGGCATTCCCAGCGTCGAGATTCCTGCGAGGCTCAGCATATGCCACGCCAGCGCCTGATTGCTGGTCAGAACCGGTATGCCAAGTGCGGCTTCCAGTTCGGGGATCAGGCTTGCTGCCCGCAGGTTCGTGCAGGACATGAACACCGCGTCACAGTCGCCGCTGCTGCCGACATGCAGAGCCGCATCGCGGATCGAGGCCGGATCGATGCGGGCGATATTCTCGTCGCTTTCCTCCTCGAAAGACGCGAAGGACGTGATATGGCGACCGTCCTCCTCCAGCCGCGCGCGCATCTTGGCCGAGACGGCCGGAACATACGGCGACAGAAAGCCCAGCCGCTGCACGCCGAGTATGCCGCAAGCCGCCAGAACCGCCGTCAGCGGATCGGTGACAAACAGGGTTTTCGCGCCGAGGCGGACCTTTTCGGCCACGCGCTGCGGCCCGATGATGGTGGCCGCCGAGGTGCAGGCATATGCGATCACATCGTAATTCAGACTGTGCGGCAGCATCGCGGCAGACCCGGCCAGCGCGGCTTCCATATGAGCCAATGCCTCCGGCGTCACCTCTGTCTCGCAGGGTATCCGCGTGGTGTAGAGCGCGATGCCGTCCGAGGGCATCATCATGCGGAATTCATGCTCCAGTGTCTCGTCGGTCCGCAGGACGATGACGCCCATGTTGGCGCGACTGCCGAGCGGCGCGCCGTATTTGTAACTCAGACGCGTCATCGCACGCTCCCCAGAACCGGCAGCTCCGGCAAAACGCGCTGTGTCAGCCAGCGCGCGCCTGCCTCTTCGATCACGATATCCTCTTCATGCACCATGATCCGGCCCGCGCCAAGCTGCAGGCCCGGTTCCAGCGTCAGCACCATGCCGGGCTCCAGAACCGTATCGTCCGACGCGATCAGCGAGGGCGGTTCCGTCAGACGCATCCCAAGGCCATGGCCTAACCGCCCGCCCGCGCCCGCGTCGCCGGACTTGGCAATTACAGACTGCATCGCGTGAAAAACATCCGCCGCCGTATTTCCTGGCCGCGCCGCCGCAAACCCGGCCTCGGTGGCCTCGCAGAGCGCCACATGAGCGGCGCGCAGTTCGTTCGAAGCAGCCCCGATAGCCCAGTTCCGGTCAAAATCGCAGAAATAGCCCTCCAGCACCGCGCCGGTATCCAGCATCAGCAGATCGCCGTCCTGCAAAGGCCGTGCGGAAGCGGGGGATATAACATCGGCGTAACCGCCCTGCCCCGCGCCACCGGCGACATAGGGCACCCAATCCGCGCCCTCGGACAGCAGGTCGATCTGGAACTGGCGAAAGACCTCGGAAAGCGGCATTCCGGCTCGCGCCGTTTTAGCGATCCGGTCGAAGGCGCGATCGCCGATGCCGCAGATCTCCTCTATAAGGGCGATCTCGGCAGGCGATTTGACCATCTGAACGCGCCGCAGGATGGTTGTCGCATCCACGATCTGGCGTGGTGCGACCGCCGCCCTCACCCACTCGAAATCGGCAAGCGGCATGCGCAGCGAAGTCTCATGCCCCATGGGGATACCAATCCGGCCGGACGGACCGGCCAGTTCCCGCAACGCTTCGGCCAGCAAGTCTATGCCGTCATCCTCGGGTCTGGGCGCGGGCCATGTGCGGATATCGTCGATCCATGTGGTTGCCATCAGCTCCGCGCCGATCCCCGGGATCACCGCCACGGGTTTGCCGGAGGCGGGCACCAGCAGGAACCACGGGCGCGTCGGGCTTTCCCAGAACCGCGTCAGGTAGCCCGAAAAATAACGGACATCCGGCTCGTTTGTCAGCAGCAGCACAGAGACGCCGGACTCGGCCATCAGCGCCTGCGTTTTGCGCGTTCTGTCCTGATAATCCGCTTCGGAAAACCGTTGAGCTGTTGTCATCGCCTGCTCCCGCCATGGGCACGTCTTATAAGCCATTCGTGACCTACGCGCCTGATCGTGTCACATCAGTAAACATCCGAAATTGAGAAAAAAATACAAAATAAGAAGCCATGTTGAACCATTTAATATTTTTCAGGTTGTATCATGCTACAATGATGATTCTGAACGCACACCGCTCCGACGACAGGAAACCCTATCTCTTCAGGGTAGAGGCCACGCGGCCTCTCGCCTTGCTCGGATCATGCCCCGCCTATGCTCCTACCCCTCTTCGCAAACTGGACGGCCTTGCCGGAAGTCTGGGCCTTGCAAAGCTTTGGGTCAAGGATGAAACGAAACGCATGCGCCTCGGCAGCTTCAAGGCGCTGGGCGGGGCTTACGCAGTCGCCCAGATGATATCGGACGCGGCCGGCGGCGGCGATCCGATGTCGCCCGAAGCAGCGGCGCTTGCCAAGGATATGACGTTTATCACGGCCAGCGCCGGCAATCACGGCCTGTCGGTCGCGGCAGGCGCCAAGGTTTTCGGCGCGCAGGCGGTGATCGTTCTGGCCGAAACGGTGCCGGAGGGCTTTGCCGACCGCATCCGCGGACTCGGTGCCCGCGTCCTGCGATCCGAAGGCAATTACGAACAGAGTATCGTGACGGCAAAGGCCGAGGCCGCCGCCAACGGCTGGACCCATCTGGCGGATGGTTCGTGGGAAGGCTACCTGGACGCTCCCGCACTGGTGATGGAGGGTTACACCGTACTGGCAGAGGAATGCCGCGCCGAATTCGCCGCTTCGGGCGAATGGCCAACCCATGTCTTCCTACAGGCTGGAGTCGGCGGACTGGCCGGAGCGGTCGCGGCGCACATCCGCGCCTTTTGGGATGAGCAGCCGGAAATCATCATTGTGGAACCGGATGCCGCGGCCTGCCTGTTACGCAGCGTCGAGACGGGCAAACTCACCCATGCTGACGGGCCGGAATCCAACATGGGCAGGCTGGACTGCAAGGATGCTTCTCTGATAGCCTTCGAGGCGCTGCGTCAGGATGCCGATGTCTTCTTCACTGTGACCGATCAAGAAGCTACAGCAGCGGCAAGCGAGCTGTCCGGCGCGGGGATCGCAACGACGCCAAGCGGCGGGGCTTCCGTTGCCGCCATTCGCAATCTGTCGCCCGGGCCTGACGCCCGCGTCATGATGATCGCCTCGGAAGGACCGGAAAGGACCTGAGACCATGCAAACCGCCGGCCTGCACGACGATATGGTTCTGTGGCGGCGCGATTTTCACGCGCATCCCGAACTGGGCTTCGAAGAGCACCGGACCTCTGTCAGGGTAGCCGAATTGCTGGAAAGCTTCGGGCTGGAGGTGCATCGCGGTATCGGCGGCACCGGCGTCGTCGGCGTACTGAACCGCGGCAACGGGAACCGGTCCGTCGGGATCAGGGCGGACATGGATGCCTTGCCGATCACCGAGTTGAACGACCTGCCGCACAAATCGCAAAACACGGGCGTCATGCATGCCTGCGGCCACGACGGACACACCGCGATGCTGCTGGGCGCGGCGCGGCATCTGTCCGAGCATGGCAGGTTCAACGGGCGGGTCGTCTTTATCTTCCAGCCGAACGAGGAACACGGATTGGGCGCGCCTGCCATGATTGCCGGCGGCCTGTTCGAAAAATTCGATGTCGACAGTGTCTACGCCATGCATAACATGCCCGGCACGCCGCTGGGCCATTTCGCGACGCGGTCCGGCCCGATGACCGCCAGTGAAAGCCTTTTCGAAATCGCGATCACCGCGCGGGGAGGGCATGCTGCCCTGCCCCACATGGGCGTTGATGCGATTACCGTCGGTTCAGAACTGGTCGGCGCGCTGCAAACCATCGTGTCCCGAAAACTCGATCCGGGGCTGAACGGCGTTGTCTCGGTGACTGAGTTCGTCAGCGACGGCGGGCGGAACATCCTGCCGGGAACTGCGGTATTAAAGGGCGACGCGCGCGCCCTGACGCCGGACGTTACCGCGACGATCGAGGCCCGCATGCGCCAGATCACCGCCGGCATTTGCGCTGCACACGGCGTCTCTGCCGAAGTCAAATTCAATACAATCTTTCCGGCAACTATAAACGCCACCGACGCCGCGCAGGCAGCCGCCAATGCAGCCGAAACACTGACCGGCGCGGCCAATATCGACCGCACCTGCCAACCAAAACTGTTTTCAGAGGATTTCGCCCACATGGCGGCGGCCCGTCCCGGTTGCTTCGTCCTGATGGGCAACGGCACCGAAGGCCGCCACGCACGGCCCCTGCATTCGGCGGACTACGAGTTTTGCGACGATGCGCTTGTCACCGGATCGTCCTACTGGGTGACGCTCGTCGAACAGGAGCTCGGGTAATGACCGACAAGCGACCCTTGGTAGCCGCGCACTGGGGCACTTACCGGGCGGAGATGAAAGACGGCCACGCGGTCACGCTAGAACCTTTCGAAGATGATCCGGCCCCCTCGCCGATTGGCGGGGCTATGCTGGAAACGCTGAACGATCCCTGCCGGATTGGACAGCCCATGGTGCGACAGGGCTTTCTTGACGGCGGCAATCGCGATCGGCGCGGCTACGACAGCTTTGTCACCGTCAGTTGGGACAAGGCCCTCGATCTCGTGGCGCGGGAACTGGACAGGGTCCGGAATGACCATGGGAACGAGGCGATCTTCGCCGG
The DNA here is from genome assembly GCA_041573315.1 of Amylibacter sp. Lineage (GTDB taxonomy): Bacteria > Pseudomonadota > Alphaproteobacteria > Rhodobacterales > Rhodobacteraceae > Amylibacter. Next base: position 9,333 of record JBFFQS010000085.1, read on the forward strand.
TTCTTACGGCTGGGCCAGCGCCGGACGGTTTCACCACGCTCAGAGCCAGTTGCGCCGCTTCATGAACATGTTCGGCGGAGCTACCACCTCGAAAGACACCTACAGCTTTGCCGCCGGTCAGGTGATCCTGCCGCATGTCGTCGGCGATATGCAGAAGCTGCTGATGGAGCATAGCTCGTGGCAAGGCATCGCCGAGCGCAGGTCTCTGGTCGTGGCCTTCGGCGGTATCGCCCTGCGCAATGCGCAGGTCAATTCCGGCGGTGTGGCGATGCACACGCATAAACGCGACATGCATCGTGCGGTCGACGCCGGTGCGGAGATCGTCAATGTGAACCCCTCGGCGCAGGATCTTGCGGGTGAGGTCGCCTCGGAATGGCTGCCGATAAGGCCCAACACCGACCTCGCCCTGATGCTCGCACTGGCGCACACGC